>JAUNBK010000035.1:23296-32206 GCA_030527105.1 Planctomycetia bacterium | reverse complement strand
GAGATCGCGTGGGGCAGATTCGCGCGCACTCGCGTTGGATTCAAAAGCGCCTCGGCGTCGTGCCGCGAGGAATGTGGATGCCCGAGAGGGTGTGGGAGCAGTCGTTTGCGTTCGATTTGGCAAAATCTGGCATGAAGTTCTCCATCGTCGACGACTATCATTTCAAGAAAACAGGCTTGAAAGAAGAAAATCTGTGGGGATATTATCTCACGGAGGATCAGGGCGAAGTTGTCGCGATCTTCCCCGGAAGCGAAAAATTGCGCTATTGGATTCCGTTCCACTCCCCTTATGAGACGATCGATTATTTTCGTGAAATTCGCGAAAAGCAGTCCAATCCGATCATCGTTTTTGGCGACGACGGCGAGAAATTCGGCTCCTGGCCCGAAACGTTCAAGCACGTTTATGAGGACGGCTGGCTCGTGAGTTTCTTCGACGCGCTCGCGCACGAGAGCGATTGGGTACAGACCGTTTCGCTCAGCGAGGCGTTGGACTCCGTGCCGCCGTTGGGGAAGTGCTATTTGCCCGACTGCAGCTATCGAGAAATGACGGAATGGGCGCTTCCCGCGCGTCGTCTCGAAGAGTTGGAGTCCGCGACGAAAGATGCGCCGTGGCACGACCCGTGGTGGGACAAAATGAGAACGTTCATCTCGGGTGGAAATTGGCGCAATTTTAAGGTGAAATATCCCGAAACGAACGAGATGTACGCACGAATGATGTGGGTCAGCCGTCGACTTGCCGACGTGGAGCGAAGCCTCAACGGCGCGCGTTGCGAGCTTGTGGAGAAGGCGAGGCTTGAACTCTATCGTGGGCAATGCAACTGCAGCTATTGGCACGGCGCGTTTGGTGGCGTTTATCTCCCACACCTGAGAAATGGGGTGTATCAACACCTTATCGCCGCAGACAATCTGCTCGACGAGGCGCTGCGCGAGACGAACGAGGGACTTTCGCCCAAGTGTCGGTCGTGTTCGTGCGATAGTGTGTGCGTCGAGAAGGGGGATTTCGATTTCGACTCCCACGACGAATATCGGCTCTCCAACTCGCGGAGTATCGCGTGGATTGCGCCCTCAAAAGGTGGTATGCTTTATGAATTCGACCTCCGCGCGCGGGAGCATAATCTCCTCGCGACGCTTGCTCGACGAGAAGAGGCGTATCATCAAAAAGTCCGCCAAGGCGCAAACCAAGGGCAGGACGACTGCGCGAGTATCCACGAACGCGTGCATTTCAAGCAAGAGGGTTTGGAACACAAGTTGGCTTACGACAACCACTTGCGCAAGAGCATGATCGACATGTTCTTCGGCGCGGATGCCACGTGCGAGGGATTATACAACGGCGGGTGCCAACCCGTGGTCGACTTGGCAACGCGCCCGTATTTTGCCCTGCCGAATGACGACGGCGCGCTCACGCAGTGGGTCGTGCTTCATGCTCCCGCGCTTGGCGGCAAGTCGTTCGAAATCACGCTCGTCAAAACCTTCCGCCTCAAGGAGAACGGCGCGGAAATCGTCTATCGACTCGAAAATCTCCCCCAAGGAGAAATCTTCCATTTCGGAGCCGAGTTCAACTTCTCCGGACTCCCCGGCGGGTGCGACGACCGCTATTTTTACGATGCAAATGGCAACTCGCTCGGAAATCTCAGCTCGAGACTCGACCTGAAATCCGTCCAAAACCTCGGCTTGAGAGACGATTGGCTCAAGTTGAACATCCCGATCGCACTCTCGCGCGGGGCGGACGTTTGGGCGTATCCCGTCGAGACCGTCAGCAATTCGGAGGGTGGTTTTGAGTCGGTTCATCAATCCGTCGCGCTCGTCTTCCATCGTTGCATGACATCGGACGATTGCGAGTTGGAGATATCGATCGCTCTCGAATATTATAATACTTCGCGTTAAGATTCCCGGTTCCGTCCGCCGTTGGAGCTACGCACCACGGCTCGTAAAGCGTCTCGCAAGACGGGAATTTTAAAGGAGAACGAGTATAAATACTTCTCGTTGAAATACCCCTGCCCGCCATCAGTACAGCACGAGTCGGCACGAGGCGCGCGTCAGTCCAAAAACGCGACGGGCGGCGTCTCTCGAAGCGGCGTGTAGCGATACTGCGCGGCAGGGTGTCCAAGCGTCATTCCTCCCGCGATTTTGTGGTCTTGCGGAATCTCAAGCGCCCGCGCGATTGCCCGATCGGAATCCGCAGCACGCGTCACGAAGCCTGTATAGAAAGTCCCCAATCCTTGCGCAACGGCGGCGAGAGTCGCGTTCTGGATCGCGAGTTGCGCATCTATATCCGCAAAACGACCTCCAAATTTTGAATAATGCGCCACAAGCATACATGGCGCGTCGTAGAGGATGATGTCCTTTTCGCGCGCAATCTCCAAAAGCGAGCGAAGCATCGGCAAGCGACGTCGATTTATCGCAATTTCTCCGTTCGGAAAGATTTTCGAAAGAATCGATGCAGGAAGCGATTGGAGCGCCGCGACGCTCTTTTCGAGAAATTGGAGGGTGAGACGTCGAACTTCCGCAAGCCGATCGGGATTCGTGACGACGGTCCAATAAACTTGCCGCGCGTTGCACGCTGTGGGCGCAAGCTGCGCGGCATGAAGAACCCTCTCCAACTCGTCACGAGCGATTGGCTCCGAGCGAAAAATCCGCACCGAGCGACGCGAAGCGACAACGCGCTCGAACGTCTCCCACATGGCGGCGAGATTTTCGCGCGACGCAGGCTCGCTCGGCGCAAGTTTTTCGGGAGGAAACGCATCATGGACAATCGCGTCGGCAGGACAAAGCGCGACACAATGCCCACACGCGATGCACCCCGCCGCAGTCGGAATACTCGGCGGGTCGGCTTCATGAGTAGCTGCTTCATGCGCGGCTGGCGCGTGTGCTCCTGGTGCGTGAAAAAGATGCGCGGGGCACGCTCTCACGCAAAGTCCGCATCGTCGACAACGTTGAGATGAAATTTCGATTTTCATAGGCTCTTTCGTTTTTTATACCATTTCGCGAAGAAATCCCACGGATCCAAACGCACTTATTCGTGACGATTGAACCACATCCGCTCCTCGAGAGGTTTCTTGGGTGGATTGTGTCCCTTTTTGGCAGGGACGCCAACGGGGAGAAGGACTTCAATCGACTCGCCCTCCGGGATGCGCAAAAGTTTGTTGATTTTTTGCGCCGTCTCGTCGACGAGCAAATATCCTTGCACCCAGACGGAGGCGTAGCCAAGCGCGGAGATGGCAAGGAGCATGTTCTCCACCGCTGCGGAATAGTCCTCGACGTGAAACGAGCGCCCCAAAAAGACATTCTCTGGCTTGGAGACGACCGCGATTGCCGCTTTTGCGGTGGCGCACGAAGTCGGGCGCTCCACCCACTGCGCGATTTGCGCGAGAAGCGCCGGGTCGTCAATAACGACGAATTTTGTCGTCTGCGCATTTTTCCCGGAGGGAGCGGCGGCACCCGCCTCGACTATTTTTATGAGATCCTCGCGCGGCACGGGCGCGTCCGTATAAGTGTCTCGATAGGAGTGTCGAGCCGCCACGGCTTCAAAAAAGTCCATTGATTTTTCCTTTCTGCAAAAATTACTCTTCAAAAAATACGATGGTTTTCACGACGTTTGGCGAGCCGGGGGACTCTATAATACTTCGCGTTGAAATTTCCCGTTCCGTCCGCCGTTGGAGCTACGCACCACGGCTCGCAAAGCTTCGCGCAAAACGGGAATTTTAAACGACGATGAGTATAAAATTATAGCACCCCCGACTCGCTGCGCCACGCATCAAACGCAAAATTATCACTCCACTTTGGGAAGCTCAACCGACGCATCGACCAAATTCTTAATGGTCGCGTACGGCACGGAGCTAAAAAAGTACGAGAGATCGCCCGCCGTGGTGGAAATCGTGAGGACGGGCGGCGTATTTCGCGGCAGCGGCTTGAGCGACAAACTCGGCATGAGCGGCGCATAATTCTGCCGGATGTAGTTCGAAATCCACTGCGTGTTTGCGGGGTCCAAGAGCGTCACACTTCGGAGTCGATGTACTTCGGCATGAACGACCCCGGCGCAGATGGAGTCCCACGAACTCTGCCACACTGGAGGCTCTTGGAACGAGGCGAAACGAAAGACGGAGGAAGCCGGAGCCGCGCTATACGGCGGTGGCGCAACAGGATCCATCTCCCCCTCAGCCGGCACGGGGGGAAAATAGTAGTCGCGAACCGCGTTCCAATTCGACACCGCCATATGCAGAACACGATCGTTCCCCGGGACAATGAGAATGTGGTACGGACTCAAGACGCAAATGTAGTTCGTGCGCGCAATAAGCGGCTGCGCCTGCTGCGCGGTTCGGAAGCCCGAGAGTGTGTCGCCAAACGCAACATTAATGTCGCCATTAAGCAACCCGCCAACGGAACCACCAATCAATTTCATGAGCGTGAATTCTCCCGTGAGAAGGATTGGTTTTCGAGGCGGTAGCTCTCCGCGCTCTTTTGCCCGGATTTCGTTCATCATCTCCGTGAAATAGACCAAATCAGAAACATAAAGGGGATATCCCATGAAGTCGTGTTTCTTCATGCCCTCTTTTTCTCCGATTTCTCTTCCAACGAGGTTCCCCAACGCTGCCCCCCAACGCTCGCCCGTTCTCGCGGCACCTTCTGGGTCAGCAGGAAGTCGTGGCGGACGACGTCGACCACCTTGGCGCGATGCGCGACGAACCGCCATATTCCCCAAAACCTGCGCTCCAATTTCGCTCAATTTCTCACTCGCAACGTGACTCCCAATTTTCTGCGCGTTCGGAACGATTAATTCCCGAACAAATTGCTGCGCGTCGTCCACCTCAAGAAAGAAACACCACGACTCAGCAAGCAACTCACCTTCCGCTGGAAGTGTGAAGCAATACTCCAAGTGACGCACACGATTAAACGGAGCCTGAAGCGGCGCGGCAAGACTCGCGGGGACGTCCATCTGACCACACACCGGCGCAGGAAGAACCGGCACCACCTTCAAAAACGAGTCCATCTCGAGCGTGGTCGCGACGATCGTCCCGTTCGGATCCATAATCTGCCCATGGAGAAGAGAATTCTGCCGGGGCAGGATCGAAATCGACGCTAAAATGGACGTTTTCTTGATTTGGATATCGTATCGAAGACTCTGCACGTTCTTGTCGACCCACCGAACCAGATTGTCGGCGCGATTAAAGAACGTCTCCGCGAAATCAATCTCCGGGTCGGGTATTTTGAGCGATTTCATCGATTCGGAAAAAACGGGCGAAAAGTCGCTCAACGCGGATTTTCCCAATGCAGAAAAATGCCGAATCCCAAGCGGTGTGATTTCGAGACTGGCGTGGGGACTTTTAAGCCCAGTGGGCGTGAAGTACGTCATTTCGCGAAACGATTTGCCACTTTGAATCTCTCGAATCCTCTGCGGGGGAATCGGCTCGACAATCACGGCATACCCCTTGCGCGGATAAACGAGATAGTTCGGCGGATTTTTGAGTTGAGACACCGTGAAATCCGGGATGGACGCGCCCAAGGAGGAGACGTCTGCGCCTAAAGCCTCGATAAATTTCGCGTAGTCTGTCGTCGGCACGATCAGCATCAACGCTGGAAGACCATTCATGGGAAAATAAACGACTGCCGCCTGTCGATTGCGATCCACAAAAGGCAAAGCGGGACCGTATGCCGAGAGTCTCAGCCAATCAAGGGGACCGAGGGAGCCAAGCGACAACTCGGAGAGAATTTTTTTCCCACAAGCGTTAAATTCTTTGACGGACGAAAAACGAAGAACCATCAAAGCGTCCCCTGGGACAGTTTCCTCAATGCGGTACCGAGGCGCGATGGGCAAAGGCGTTGCCCCACCCTCCGCCGTGGTTGCGCTTGGCTTGCTCTTCTGTGGGACTCGAATGGGGAGCGGGAGCCTGTCCGGCGCCGTCTCCTCCAGCAGTTTCGCCTCAGGAGTAGCGAGGGGTTGTGCCTTGCCTGCGTTTTCTCCCGATGGGGAATCCTCAGGTTCGACGAGAATAATCGGAAGCGACTCGTCCCTATCTCCCGGCGCCTTTCGTTCCGGCGATTTTTTTTGCTGCGTGCCGCTCTCCTCTTGAGTTTCCTCGTCGGAGACGGCTTCTTCGGAATCCATTTCATCGAAAGCGGAGAATTCATCCGCCACGACAAAAGACGCTCGCTCGCCATCCACACAAAGCGTTGTGAGGAGCGCGCCGACGAAAAGAAAAGCAAAAGTGCTCAAAATTTTCTTGATTTGTAGTGCCATGACCCAATATCCTAAAAAAATCTTTAAAAAATTCCGGTCTCCCGACTGGAAAAAAATCTCAAAACCGACTATAATAGTTTACGTCATTTTGGCTGAAAAGAAAAGAGATACTCCTTTATAAAACTCAAAAAAATGCCAATATTCCCACAATTTGTTTTCGTGTTGTTCAAGCACGCCGTCAATATAGGACAGCTGCGTAAAGTACTCAACATGACGGGGTTTAAAATTATCATGAATAATTCCCTCAACTCACTCATGTACCAGTGCGTTCAGGGGGAGGGGTGTGTCGTTATTGTTGGGGAGGGCTTCAGCAACGAAGAAATACTCCAAAACGTCCACTTGCTGCGCAAAGAGGGAGTCTCGCATGGAGTGATCGTGGTGGACTCGCTCCCTACGATTGAACGAGCGACCGCATTTCTTAAGTCTTCCGTTTGTGATTATCTCCAACTCAATTCCGGATTCGACGTCTACATGTCGTCGCTCAATCTCGCCATGAATTGGGGACGTGAGCAGGGAAGAAGAGTCGTGGCACGATATGCCCTCCGACGAAATTGGAGTCACCTGGACGAGAAGATGAAGGAAGTCCTCCTCCTTTTGTATCAAGGCAAAACGAATCGTGAAATTGCCCAGGCGCTCGACATCAGTCCGAGAACGGTCGAGAATCGACGCGCAAAATTGCTAGACTTTTTCCACGTCAATTCGTTTGCTGAGTTGATTCGCGTTGCAACGCAGGTCGTCGATGAAGATGTTTTGCCCCCTTCCGTTTGGCTCCCTTGCGCTTCGATTGCGGAGGAACAAGAAGTCACCAGAGAGTGCTGGCTCGCCGTCCAAAAAGCCGTCGTAAGAATCGGAGAATCGAATAAATGAACCCGAAGCAGTCCTACGCGATGTTTCAACGCCTCCCGAGACGTTGAGAAACGCGGTTTTCAAGAAAACATAACATATTTTTCTCATAAAACACACTTAAAAAGGAACAAAACAATGTCAGACGCGCCGAAACAGCCGATGTTTAGCCAGATCGACGTCACGAATATTATCTCCTCTCGCGCTCCCCAGAGTCAAAGCGATGCCGAAGAACAAACGGAACGACGACACGGAGAAATCATGGGTGCACTCCATGAGCTAATGAGGCTTCAAGCCCAGCAAAATGATCTGATGATGCAGCTTCTCAACCTGCAAACCAACGTAATGCGCCAGCGTGCAAACGAGCAGCGCGCGTGGAGAAAAGCGCATCCGGAACTCTCGAAAGGGTGTCGTGAACTTGTCCAAAAACTCGGAGAAGTTCAGGTCGAGTACTTCGGGCGCATGGTGGACGAAGCAAGCGAAAACAACGACGACTGGGGCTATAGCGAGTTTATGGTCAACGATTTTTTGGATAAATTTGGTCCAAGAGTTCAGCATCTAAACGCGCTTTTAGGTCTCCTTTCCCAAATCGCCGCGACTGATGATGATTAATGAGGATCGAATATGAGCGACTCCTTGAACCTCCCCAAAAAGGCGCTTCGGGCGGAGCTTCGACAAAAACGCAAAAGTCTCGATGGGAAAAATGAGCGGAGTGCTGCCGCGTGTCGGTCGATTCTCGCCTCAAAAGAGTGGAAGGTTGCGCGAAACGTCATGATTTATGTCGCCCACGGTTCCGAAACAAAGACCGAGGCGCTCATGGACGCCATTCTCAAGGATTCGCGAAAACGCTGCTTCTTGCCCGTGTGTGAGGATTTGTGCGGCACGTTGAAAATCGTTGAAATCCTCTCCCGGCTTGAACTCGCGCCAGGAGCGTTCGGGATTTTGGAGCCGTGCGAAGAACTCCAAAATTTGCCAGAGAGAGTCGCACGCCCCGAAGATTTGGATTTAATCGTCGCGCCCGGCGTGGGATTCGATCATTGCGGACGCCGCCTGGGTCAGGGAGGCGGATTTTATGATCGTTTGTTCGAAAAAATCAAAAAAAGAACGCGCGTGGTTGGGCTTGCGTTCGATTGCCAACTCGTGGAGACAATACCCTCGGGGTCGCACGACGCGCGAGTCCACGCAATCGCGACCGAATCGGGACTCATCCCTCGCGCTCACGTCGTTGGAATCCTCGGCGGAATCGCAAGTGGGAAGTCGTTGGTGACGCGCTTTTTCAAAGACTGCGGCGCAGTAGTTTTCGATGCCGATCGCGTTGCAAAAGAGGCGCTCGATTCTTCGAAGATTAAGGGGATTCTGGTCGAACGCTGGGGCGCGAATATTCTCTCAAAAGACGGACAAATAGATCGCCTCGCTCTCGCTTCCATCGTGTTCGCACCCGAAAATGCGGCAGAACTCGATTTTCTCAATCGCGTGATTCATCCCATTGTGCACGAGGAGTGGAGAAAATTTCAAACCTCTTGCAACACACGGCACCAACGGCTTCGAATTCTAGACGCTCCGCTCCTGCTCGAGGCGGGTTGGGAATCCGAATGCACGCAGTGCGTTTTTATCGATACGCCACTTGCGCGTCGTAAGGAATTTGCTCAAGTGCGAGGGTGGGAGAAGGACGAACTCGAAAAACGGGAGAAAAAGCAGCTCCCCATCGACGAAAAACGCGCCCACGCCACGTGCGTCGTGCGAAATGATGGGACGGAAGCAGATTTGCGCGAGGAGATTGAGCGCTTTTGCGCCACCCTTCGTGAGGCTGAATAGGAATAGGGTGGCGATACT
>JAUNBK010000035.1:0-23286 GCA_030527105.1 Planctomycetia bacterium | reverse complement strand
TGAAATACTCCCTGAAATGCGAAAGAATGATGTTATCTGCCAAGTGGAGACGGCGAACAGGCTGGCACAATTCAAGGGAGCAGGAAGGTGCGTCAAATGCAAAGGCTGGGGAATCTCGCGAAAAAACAAAAATTTTTTCGAAAATTTTAAAAACATGCCCTGTCCCGCTTGACATTGCGGTTTCCTCAGGTACAATAAGAACAAGAACGGTGGTTGGTACGTTCCCCGTTTTGGTCGAACGAGATTTATATGATACTTCGCGTTGAAATTTCCCGTTCCGTCCGCCGTTGGAGCTACGCACCACGTCTCCCGCGACTTCGCAAAAACAGAATTTTAAAGGAGAGTGAGTATAAAGTACGATGAGCGCGAAACACTGTGAGTATAAAAACTCTCGCAAGGGAGTTGTCCATTTTAACCAATTCATCCATATTCGAGGTGAGCATGAGCGATAATTCCGACAATTTTGCGGACAATTTGTTCCGAAGTTTGGAGTCTCAAAACAAAGAAACGCCAAAAGAAGACGAGAATTCTGATAAATTTGACGAAAATGTTTTCAATTTCGACGCACAGCCCCCGTCGCCTTCGGAACCTACACCCGCGACGCCGCAAGACCTGCCGTTCGCAACGCAAGGCTTCTCGTCAGAACAAAGCCCTCCTACCGAGCAAAAATTCGGGGATTTTTTCCATTTCGATCAATCCCCCTCTTCGCAATCGGCTCCTGAAACGTCGAATGAGACGATGGACGTCTTTAGTTTTGGTGACCAAACCACAGCACCGACGGCACCTCAAGACCCCCAATCTGCCCCCTCAGACAATACAGCGGATTTTTTTAACTTCATGGATCAAACGCCCGAGGCGACGTCGCGGGAGAACGCTCCGCAGGACGATCTGGGGGATTTCTTTGAATTCACGAACGAAGCTCCTGAGGAGGACTCGGGGGATACCGTCCCGCAAAGCGAGTCGGAGGATTTCTTCAGCTTCACGCAAAATACTGGCGTCGAGTTGGAGCCTGAGACGGGGACGCAAGAGAATTTATTCGTCCCTGAGGAATTCTCGGCTGACGTTGAGGGGGAAATGGCAAGCGCCCCTGTGGGATTGTCGAATTTGGACAATGTCGACTTCTTGAGCAACATCGCTCCTCCCGAAGAGGTCTCTTACGAGGAGACGTCTTTCGAGGAAACTTCCTCCGACGCTCAAGACGATAGCGAAGAATTCGAGTATGGAGAAAGTGAGGAGAGTGGGGAACTCGAGGAAGAAACGGCGAGCGACGAGGGAAATTTCTTCGGAATCCCATCGAACGACCCGCAAGAGGAAGCGCCCGCAGAGGAGTCTGCGGAGGAACCCACGCCAGCGTTGGAGGATCGTTTGGTGCGTTGCCCCTATTCTCCCGAAGCATTTCGACTTGGCGACTTGGTGGATGCCGAGACGGGCGAGCCGATTGATTGGAGCGCCTACACGTCTGCTGCGGCTGGGGCAAATATGGCGACTGCTGACGACACCTCCGATACGTATGCCTTCGCAGGTGGCGGCATGTTCGATGTTGGAACGCCCGCCGCGTCGCCCGGTGGATTCTCGATGGATGCCCCGGCAACAAAGGGTGAGGGTGCCCCCTCCACTCCCATCAAAGTCCGTCGTCCGCGCCCGAAAAAACAATCCAGCCCGGTTCGCCTCGCGATTTCGATCGTGTTTGGAGGTCTGCTCGCGTTCCCGATTGCACACTATTTGGGAATCGTGATTCAGAAATACGTCAAGAACGACAAGCGCCGTGGGATTATTGAATTCCCCACTCCGTTCGTGCCCGAAACGTACAAGCATATCGAGAAATATCCTTGGATGCCGACGTTCCTCTTGATGGGTTACGACGAGGAAAAGGTGAAGGCAGAAATCGCTGCCGACAAGGAGGCGGAGGCGAACCAGGAAGAGTCGGGTAATTTAGTGGTACCAGACCCTGATTCTTCGCAACAGAGCGACGCAGACGACGCGCTCAGTGGCGATGATTCGAATAGCGACTTTGGCGACCTTGACTCTTCGGAAGAAGATGGGAGCGACGTTAGCTTCGACGGGCTTTTTGGGGGCGCGTCTTCGGAAGACGAGGCAGAAGGCGAGACATTTGATAGTGCGCTTGATGATTCACTCAACGAAGAAATGGCGAACGTAGAGGAGCCACTAGCCAAGCCGGCGTCCGAATTTCGAATTTCGGAGGCGCCATTCTCCATCTCGGCAGCGGAATCCTTTGGAACTGCGAACCAGATCGAGAAGCTGACCCAAAGCGCGAGCATTGACGACTTGGAATCGATCCAAGACGCATTGAGAAAAGCAACTCTTGCGGAAGGGCAGCCGAGCCACGCGAATTTGAGCGAGAAAACGGAAGCCCTCTTGCTTGCAATCGCCCCCAACGAGGCGGAGTGCGCCAAAATCAACGGACTGGTCGTCGATCGACTCACCCCGGAGAATCATGGAGAAGGGGTTCTTCTTTTCGGGACTGCTGGAGGAGTCAGAAGCGTGAAAGGGAAGTCTGTTTTTCAACTTACGCTCGACGGAAGCAAAAAGAAGGTATACATCATTTCCAACGCAGACGTTTCGATCCCTGAGGGAGGGCGTTGCGCGCTCTCAGGCATCATCGTTTCCCCAGAAAAAGATCCGGATTCTCGAATTGCGAAGGGAAACTCTTGCACCATTTGGCGCGGCGTGATTGTCGACGTAAAATGAGAGACACGCTGAAGCAATTCCCCTCAAGAGCCGAGAACGGAGCGCAGCGTAGTTCTGGATAAAGTGTCGAGGGGAAGCGTTTTCGCCAACAAATTCCCCTCTTTTTGTGGCGGGAGAGCACTTTGCTCTCCACCAAATTCCCCTCTTTCAGAGAGGTTACAGCCGAAGGCTGACGGGGTGTTCCGCCGAGGGCAAAGCGTCTCCCACATCAGAACTACCCCCCGCCCTACGGGCGTACCCCTTCAAGAAGGGGAATTGTGTCCGGTCTGATGTGCGGGAAAAAAACCTTTGTTCCCCAAATGGGCACTCGTATAATGGGGGGGCTTGTTTCTCTCCTTGCGATTTGTTACAATGGCTCCGTGTGTTATTCTCTGTTCGAATTGAATTTTGTGGAGACTTTTGATGTTGCGTTATTTTGGAAAATTGTTCCTCACAGGATTGGTCTTTCTTCTCCCTTTTATCGTAACGGCGCTTGTGGTCGTTTGGTCGGTCGGTTTTTTGACGGGCTACCTTGGTCCCAACACGACAATTGGCAGCTGGCTGGGAAGCGTTGGTCTCACGTTCTCCGGGCAAGATTCAGGCTCCTACATCTTCGGTTGGTGTGCAGTCCTTGCGCTCATCACAGCAACGGGCTGGCTCATTGAATCCTCCGCAAAACATTGGATCGTCGATCGAACCGACTCCCTCATGAAGAAAATCCCCATCGTCGGTTTGCTCTACGGCGCGACGCGACAATTCGCCAACTTGCTACAAAAATCCGACAACACGGAGCTTCAAAACATGTCGCCGGTCTATTGTCGTTTTGGCGACACGCTCTTTTTAGCGCTCATGCCAGTGGCGGATGAGTTTGTCGTCGAGGGGAAAAAGTATCGCGAAGTGATTATTCCCACCGCGCCCGTGCCGTTTGGTGGCGCAGTGATTCTCGTTCCGTCTCAAGACGTGTGGGACGCGAAAATCTCTGTCGAGCAGCTTTTGAGTTTCTACGTCTCCATGGGCGTGACGGCACGCGAGTATATAGAAGTTGCCTCGCCAAGCAAAAACGAGAAGCCTGCGGAAGATGAGAAAACGAACGAGACCGAGGAGAGAGTGGTCGAGAAAACGAACAAGGTCGAGGAAGTAAAGGAGAGCCGGCAGTCGCAGGGAGCGAAAAAGCGAGGAAGTGAAAGAAGGAGAGGAAGGAGAGGACGACGGGGCGCGTGATTTAGACGCCGTGCGTCAGGATGCCGCGCATTTCTTCGGCGGAGAAAACGCCCAAGTCAACCAATGCCGCGCCTTGTGCCGAAATGTCGGCGTCGAAGAGAAGGAAATCGTCCGTACTAATGGTGAAAAGGACGCCCGAGTCGTACAAAATGCGCAGCGGATGTGGCGAAACGTCGAATCGACACGCACGCAGAACGCGGTTGCTCTCCGGCGCCACGTTGAGCACGATGCGTCGTTGCGCGAGGCATTGGAGAAGGTAGGAATCCTGAACGGCTTGGATTCCGTGCTGGATTTCGTCCAAATCGAGAATTTCGACATGGCGGCGAATGGAGTCCGGGGAACCAAACTCTCCCACGTGCGCTTTGAGCCGCAGCCCACAAGATCGCGCGAGGGCAAAGATTGCGCGCCACTCTTCTGGCGGCGACGCGTCCTCGACATCGTATAAATCGATGCCGCCGATGAGACTTTTGGCAAGAGGAGCGTCGAGAAATTCATGCACAAGCTCCATCTGCCGCTCTTTGGAGTCGCGGCGGGAGATGCCCAAATCGAGCCGAACGTCCATGAGGGGGTCCACCGCTTGGCGAGCCGACTCAATACGCTCCAGCGCCTCGCGAGGGGGAATTTTCATGAGGTCGATCGCGCTCATGCTCACGCTGGGTTCAAATCGCACGACGAAATCGCGTCTCGCCTGCTCGAATGCCGCAAGAGACGTGAAATCCAAAAAATCCCCCCGACGCAGCAGGGGACGCAAGTGCTCATGGATCCAACGATTGAGCTGCCGAATCGCGTCGGAGGGCTTTTTATCCTGCGCTTGAGAGTGTTCAAGCGTGCGGAATGGAGGGAGGGACGTTTGGAACAATTTCTCAAAACGCGCCCTACTCCCCGAGAGGAAGAGGTGGGCGTGCGCGTCTTTTTTGGGTATTTCTCGAAAATTCATTTTCTCCTCCAACGGAATTTGCCGGGCGCGAGAAGCACGATACTCATTGTTTTCTATACGCACCGTACTTTATGCTCACCATGCTTTAAACCCCCGTTTGGGGGAGCCGAGGTGCGTAGCTCCAACAGCGATCGGAATCGGAAATTTCAACGCGAAGTACTAAAAAAGTCTCCGCATTTTGTTGAAGGGAGCGCGTCTCTTCAAACCGAGCGTGTTTTTTTGCGTCGAGCCGCCGCGCTTAAACTTGCGTTGGGCAGACTGCGGGGAATAATGCGGAATCTTTCGAACCTCCGCGTGCATTTCTCCCTCGAGATCTCTCCCCAACTCCTCCCCCATCCGCCCGAGATTCATCCAATAACGACGCAATTGTTTGAGCGCCTCGTCCAGCGGGAGTACGGAGAAAACTTGATCCAATTCGCATTGCTCCTGCTTTTTTTCCCACATGTAGCGCGCGGCACGGTATTGATCCTGCGCTTCCCAATTCTCGAGCATAATTTCGCGCTGCTCACGAGAAGGTCCGAGGAGAAAGTAGAGGATTTTGGATCGTCGAGGCAACTCTTTCGCTTCCGGCTCTTTCGGCTCCGGCTCGTTAAGACTCGGCTTAAACACGCACCGGCAGATGCTTTTTTCCACCAACTTCCGAATCGCGTCGTCGACCTCAAAATCGATCTCATAGTCGAAATTGTCGCGCAGCCATTTTTCCGCCGCCTTGTCGATTTCGTCCATCGTCAAATGCTTGCCACGATGAATGTACAAAAACATGTAGGCGAGCAACGCCTCTTTGATTTCTTGAATCTCTCCCTGCTCAATAAGCATGTCGATTGCCCCGAGATTGTTCGCAAGACTCTGGTTGTACAGGCTCGCCGTGTAGATTTGGAGGCACTTTGTTCGTGTGTTGAGGAACGAAAAAACAGCTTTCATGAGCGCCGTGACGATTGCGCCCGCGAGAGCAGCGAGGGTGAACGAGAAGAGGGCGACACCTTTAATAATCGCAAGGACGATGCCGCTCAATCCGGATAGCCCCGTTGCGCTGATTTTCACGAGAGAAAACGGCGAGAGACTGAGTTTCACGCTCGGCGCGACGATTTTTAAGTTTTCGACAAGCACGTTCCGAAAGAGTTTAATGAGAACCACTTCGCCAAACTCTTTTTTGTATTGCGCAAGGACGCAAACGCGTTTGAATTCCCGAACGGAACGCTCCCTCTTGAAAAAGACGAGAATTTTTTGTTCGAGCGTTTTTTGCTGAACGCCACGATAATAGACGTCAAACCTTTCGAACTTTCGCGTGTCAATCGAGACGCTCAGACTCCCGAGGGGCTGCATTTTGAGGCACTGATTCAGCTCGTCCGTTTTGAGAAGGCTGTAGTTTCCCACCGTCAGCAATTCCTTAACGACTTTCATCAATTCGTCCCGACACTTCCCTTGCTCCTCGGGCGAGAATTCCCTCTCACACACGGTCTCTTTGTCGGGATTGAACGGCACGAAATTATTCCGCGCCTCTTTGTGTAGTGCGAAACACTCGTGGTGGAAAATATTCTCGAACAGATCGCCCATTTGTTTGATTTTTTGCTTCTCGTCGAGGCTGAGCGACGGATCCTCGTGGATTTTCTCAAGAATATACTCGTACCGAACGGGGATAAAATGCTCCGTTTGATCTAAAAACGACAGTTCAGGCTCGCGAATCACACAAACTTCTATGAGCCAATTGAGCATCCGAACACTCATCGACAAGCTCGGCATGAGTAACAACGGGCATAGAATTTCCATAGGCAGACCGCCCGAATAAAATTGCAGGGGTTGTGTTGCGAACGTTTGAATCATGCGACGGCTCCTTTGTTGTCTTTGAGAAAGGCGGGGATATCAGGAACATTCCGTTCTCTTTTGGAGTAAATCGTTTTTTTCCTATTGAAAATCAAGAAATATTAAAAACTGCCTGCATTATGAATTGTACCGGTTTTTCGGTGCGTTTCGTAACGTCCCAGAAACGCCCCATAAAGCACATAGAATCTTTTTTTCTACGACAAGACACGCAGACAGGCGGGCGACTGATTCTCGCCCGCCTGTCCGTTCAGCACGAAAAGACGTGATAAAACTTACTCAAGCGGTGGAGCGTTGGTACTCTGCGCGCCATAGATAGGCATGTGACGATAGTACACCTCGAGCGTCATCACGGACATTGCGGTGGAGTAAAGCCTCCCACCTTGCGATCCGTGCCCGCCCCGCTCTGCTGGCCAACTGCCGTACTCGTGGGAGGTTTTGTCGGCAGTCGTCTGCGTGTTCACTAATTGATCGCGCATTTTGACGTTCCACTTCTTCCACATCTCGCCATCAAACTGGCGCAACACCTGCGTGGCGTAGTAATTGTAGTAGGGGTCGCCTGAAGGACCTTTGTTAGAGAGGAATTGCACACCACGCTGAAGTGCGGGATGATCGTGCTTCCACCCATAGTACATACGGCAAAGGAGACCGATTGCCGTGCAAGCAGGACCGTTTCCTGGAGTGAGGTAGCCATAGGTCGCGCCGCTGTCTGCTTGGACAGAATCCAAAAATCTCATCGCGTTCTTGGCGCAGTTGGCGTCCACCGTGAGATATCCCATGTAGCCGGACTTGAGAGCCATCATCTGCCAGCCGACGACGGAGGTGTCGCCCGCCTGCCGAGGTTGATATCTCCAGCCGCCACCGACGGGGTCCTGAGCACTCATGATGAAATTCAACGCCAATTGTGCGGGCATCTTGAGGTTCTTATCCTTCGTCATTGCATACGCTTCCGTGAGACAAATGGTCGCCAGCCCGTGCGCGTACATGGTTCCCTCCGATTGGTGGAAACTTCCGCCGGGGCATTTTTTGTCTTGCCTCATGTTTTTGCAAAGGTACATCAACCCTCTATAGATGTTTTGCTTGTATTGTCCCTCTTTGTGCGTCTGTCCGCACCCAAGGAAGGGAAGCAGCCCCATCGCGGTGGCAGCGTTCGTCGCCTTCATGAGCGTTCCAGGATTGGAACAATTGCAGCGATTCGCCAAAGTGTGATTATAGTTCCAACTTCCGTCGGCACACTGGTGTCGGGAGATCCAGAGAAGCCCGAGCGCCACAGCGCGTTCGCTCGCAGGAGTCGCACCATGGGTAAATGCACCTTTTCGCATTTCGCCACGACCGCCGAGCCCACCGTTGCCACTGGTGTAACGAGTGGTGAACGCGTTGTTGTCCATCGCCTCACCTTGAATGAGCGAGTTGGGATCGAACTCCACGTTAGCAATCGGGTCCGTGTCCTCAACGGTATCGGAGATTGGGACGTCGACTTCCGTGAATTCCGTACTCACGTCCGTGACAACTTCGTCCAAAACCTCCGTATCAATCTCGATAGGTTCTTCGATTTCCTCTTCCTCTTCGATTTCTTCCTCGACAGGAGGCTCTTCATCAGGCGTTGCAACAAGTGTTGCCACCTGAATTTTCGGCTCATTATCGACAGTGATAATCACCATGATGAGCAACAGAATCGTATGCACCACCATACTGACCACCCAGCAGGGGACTCGATCCCAAAAGCTGGTTCCGCCATCAACATACTCCACATTGTTTTCGTCTTGATTTTCAACATCTTGAGCAGACATATTCGGATCTCCTTCTAATAGCGCTGCCTGTGACGGGTATAATAAAACAAATCAACGAAGATTTGTACCAATACAAGTCCCCTAAAAAGGACCAACTCTCATTATAATCGAAATTCTCGATATTGCAAGTTCCCTCTCCTAAAATTTCATGAAAATTTTAATTTTTTTGGCAATCTCTCCCAATTGTGCGTTTTTTCGGAGCGAACACCTTCTATACTCGTTCTCCTTATAAAATTCCGTTTTTCGCGACGCTTTGCAAGCCGTGGTGCGTAGCTCCAACGGCGGACGACGCAGGAAATTTCAACGCGAAGTATTATAACACTTCACATTGGAATTCTCGGTGCCGTTCTTTCTTGGGAGGGAGAGCACTCTTGCTCTCCAGAATTACGGGCTGCGCCCTTCCTTCTCGGCTCCGAAGAATCTCGAACGCCAACTTTTTTTGAGGGCACCCCCGAATCATCGAATGCTCTCATCTCCCCTTGCCGAAAAACGAATTTGTGGTAGAATGGTGGCAGCGTCACTTTTTATCCCCAATCGGTCGCTCGACCAGGTGGGACGGTTTTTGTAAAAAGGTATGAGAAAGATGAAATTTTCGACAATCGAAGCCACGGCAGCAGCGCTGGCGCAGGGGAAAATCGTCATCATGATGGACGACGAAAAACGCGAAAATGAGGGAGACTTCATTTTCGCCGCAGAATTTACGACGCCAGAAATGGTGAATTTCGTCATTACCCACGGTCGTGGGCAAACGTGCGTCCCCATGCTCCCGGATGAGTGCAAAAGACTCGAACTCCCGCAGATGGTTCGCGAAAATACGGCTCCGCTCTCGACCCAATTCACGATCCCTGTCGACCACATCTCCACCAGAACGGGCATCACGGCGCAGGAACGGGCGGCAACGATGCGCGCTTTGGCGGATCCGAATAGCAAGCCAACGGACTTCGTGCGCCCTGGGCACGTGTTTCCTCTGAGCGCAAAGGAGGGTGGCGTCCTTCGACGTGCGGGACATACCGAGGCGTCGGTCGACTTGATGAAGATCGCGAAATTGCGCCCCGCAGCGTGTTGTTGCGAAATTCTTGGTGCAGATGGGAATCGCGCAACGAGAGACGAGCTTTTGCGCATTGCGGAGGAGTTCCACCTGGAGGTCTCCACGATTGAGGAGTTGATCCGATATCGTCGACTGAGAGAGAAACTCGTGTATCGCAAAGCGGAGGCGAATCTTCCGACGAAATACGGAAGCGGGCACATTTATGTGTACGGCGTGATGTACGAAGAAATGGAGCCGGTGGTCGTTCAAGTCGGGACGCGCGAGACGGCGAAAAGTGCCCAAATTGCCGAGAATCCGTTGGTGAGGATTCATTCGTCATGCTTCACAGGGGACTTGGTGAAATCGCTCCGTTGCGACTGCGGCGACCAACTCACGCGCTCGCTCGAAATGATGCGCGACGAGGGATATGGCTATCTTCTCTACCTTCCCCAAGAAGGGCGTGGGATCGGTCTGGCGGAGAAAATCAAGGCGTACAAATTGCAGGAAGATGGGTTGGACACAGTGGAAGCCAACCTCGCGCTGGGGCATCGGGCGGACTCTCGCGACTACGGCGTCGGGCTTCAAATCCTCAACGATCTGGGCATTTCGCACATCCGATTGCTCACGAACAACCCCAAGAAGATCAACGCGTTCATCTATAGTGGTTTCGATCTCACCGTGACGGATCAGGTGCGCATTTTGGGCGAGATTAACGCCTTCAACGAAGCGTATATCCGAACGAAAGTCGAAAAGATGGGGCACATCTGGCCGGGGCTTGAGGCTCTGCACCATGATGAGGCGGAGAAAGATTCCCCCGGATGAGGAAGTCTGAGACGCTTGCCGTTTTTTGGGCGAGAAATCGCGAAAGAAAGCCAAAATTTGTAGAAGTTGCCAGCGTTTTTTAGCGATTTCGCGCGGATTTCCCTTTTCCATGGTTGACAAGAGAAACAAAAAAGTGTAGAATAAGCGGAGTGTGTGCGGTCTGCATCGCAATCAGGCTCGCGAAACCTTGCGGAAGTCAAATTTTATAATACTTCTCGTTGAAATTTCCGATGCTGTCCGCCGCTGAATTTGCGCACCACGGCGCGCGAAGCGTTGCGAAAGTCGTATTTCTGAAGTACGATGAGTATGAGGTACAAGGAGTATAAATCATGCAATTTGAAACGGTTTGTCCGAACGACCACATAATTCGGTTTCCGCTAGAGATGGCGGGGAAAAAGGGGCAATGTCCAAAGTGTTCTGCAACGTTTGAGATGCCGTCTTTGGAGGACATCCGCGAGTCGCTCGGCGACGAAATGGACGAAGAGATGGAGGCGGCTTTTCGCGAGGCGGAAAAGAAGCAGAAGGAGTTAGCGCGCCAGCGTCTCTTGAAGCGTCAGCAACTCGAAGCAGAACGCGCACGTCAAAAGGCTTTGGAAGAGGCGCAAAAACAAGAGCATAAAGAGGGAGATTCTCCCGTCAAGGCACCGCCTGCCGCGTCGTCGGGTATTTCTGTGCCACCTGCTGCGCCGCCATCAGTTTCGTCGTCGAGCATCCCAGCACCTCCCCCACCCTTTGGGGTCGAGGAAAAGGCGCCCGAGAACGCAGCGGACGATGGACCTCTCGTGCAGTTCTTGTGCCCCAATGGACACGAACTCTCCGCCTCTGTCGAGCAAGTGGGGAAGGTGGGAAAGTGCCCGGAGTGTGGGGCAAAGTTTCGCGTCCCGGAACCGGATGACGAGAGTGAGGAAGAGGAAAATGGTCCGGAACTCGAGTTGGAATTGGATTTGTTCGGGAACCAAAACTCACCACCGCCCCTCCCTGTTGGTCCCGCAATGTCGGCTCCACCCTTGGGTATGGGGTTTGATGTTGGGGACGATAAACAAGTATCCATCGCGACCCCGGGCGTCGTTGCCGCGCCGGTGGGCTTGAGTCAAATTGGGAAAAATCCGATTGTGGGTCTTGGCGACGCTCCGTCTCAAGCAAGCGGAATGGCGACCGTTTTCACAAAATTGTGGAACGATCGCGCCGAGGGCAAAACGTTGTACGTCCACACGTCCGACTCCGCTTCGTTTGAGATAAAATCGTTCGAAGAGGGGACTGGATTCCCTCCTTTTGTCGGCACTTTTCGCGCTCAAATGCGTGGTTCCGACAATGAAATCACCCTCGTCCTCCGCTGGGATTCGATTATACGCATCTCCGTGGAGTAGAATGATTTTCGGACTCGGGGAACAAGACTCGAGGAATCTCGAGGAGTAGAGGCACTGAAATAGAGAGACAAAATGGACATACGGATTCGAACGTTTGTGGGATTGGAGGTGTGTGATAAGTCGCGCGCTCAGGCAGCCGCGCTCGCTCAGAAACTTGCTGCGAACTGCGGCGGGGTGAAGTGGGAACCGGAACATAAGTATCATCTCACGCTCAAGTTTTTGGACGAAATACCCAACGAGGAAGTGCACGATATTTGCTCCTTGGTGCAATCTGCGGTGCGCGATTTCCCCTCATTCGTGTTCAATCTCCAAGGCGCCGGGGCTTTCCCCTCGGTCGAGCATCCGCGTAACGTCTGGCTGCAGGTGCGCGAAGGGCGAGAGAACGTTTGCGAGCTGGCTCAAAAAATCGACCTCGCGATGCAGAATATCGGCTTTCCTCGCGAATTACGCCCCTTTTCCCCTCACGTGACGCTAGGGAGAGTTCGAAGTCGAAATGCCGAGACGGAGAATTTGTCGCAGCTCCTTAAGCAATACGACGCTTTCGATGCGGGCAAAACCCTCGCCACGCGCGTGGTCGTCTGGGCGAGCCATATGGCACGAAGCGGAACCTCATACACTATTTTAGCAACCGCGCCCCTTGCGAGAAAAACTCCATGATGTTATGATTTTCTCGGCACATTGGAACCGCTAAACCATGGAAAACACGAATGGACACGGCAGTGAGAAAGAGACTCTCTACCGTGTCCATTTTTATGTTGTCTATTCTCGAGAAATTTGACACCTCATGTACAATACAATAGTTTGTGTTCGTTCCGTTTTTGAGGTTCTGGTTCCGTGGAGCGCACACGACGCTTCGCGAGAGACGAGACTGTGTTTTCGAATCTTCGGACGAAAATAACAAAGGAGATACTAATCGAGAGGGAGTCAAAATATGATTATCGAGAAAAGAGTGCTTGAAGCGCTCAACAGGCAGATTAATCGTGAGTTTTATTCGTCGTACCTTTATCTATCGATGTCGTTTTATTGCACGGGAGAGGGACTTCCTGGATTCGCCAAATGGCTGCTGGTTCAACACGATGAAGAGCGCCAACATGCCGGGATGCTCACTCGGCACATTCTCCAACGTGGTGAGAGAGTGGCTCTCGATGCGGTGGAGATTCCTCCGAATCGGTGGGAAAATATCATAGATCTCTTCGAAAGTGCGCTAGAACACGAACGATCCATCACGGCATCAATCTGTAATCTCACGGTTCTCGCGACGGAGCAGCGCGATTTTCCCGTCCAATCGCTCATGAAATGGTTTATTGATGAGCAGATGGAGGAAGAGGCGTCCGTGGAAGAGATTCTCAACCAGCTTCGTTTCGTCAAAGAGAATACATCGGCAATATTCATCATCGACCGCGAGTTAGCGCACCGAACACAAAGCGCATAAGGGAGTGAAGAAATGATTTCACTAGAAAATTTTGGTCGAAATTGCGCCTCCCCCCATTGACGAAATGCGTTTGTTCGCTACAATAAGGTGCAAAGATGGTTTTCCCACTAACATTATTTTTGGAGGAATTCACGTGCCAAGCAACGAACGTGGTAAGGAAATTAAACGACGTCGTCATCGTAAAGAGAAGGTCGCGCAGTACGCTGCCCGAATTCAAAAAGGCTCCCTGTCGAAAGAGGACGCGATTGAGAAATTACGCAAGCTGACGATTGGAGCAGAACAGCATATCGAGAATATGCAGCTATAGTCTCGGCGAGTTGTCGTATTGAGAGACGTTTTGCATATACCACGCGCATTCCTTTTTTGTGCGAGAAAAGGGAGTGCGCGTGTATTCGTGTTTAAAGATATACTCACTGTCCTTCAAATTCCCGTTTTGCGCGACGCTTTGCGAGCCGTTGGAGTTGGGCACTACGACTCCCGAAACATCGTGAAAACTGGAATTTTAAAGGAGAACGAGTATAACGAGATGCACTACAGATCGTCAATCCCAAAGAGGGTCGCGCTTTTCTAGAGTCCGAAGTGCAGATTTCGCATGTTGCAACCTCTCGGGGAGGGGGAGCGCAATGTTCGAAAAGAAGATCAAACGCCCCCGAATTTCACACAGACCACCTTCCCCCTCCGCGAGCCATTCCTCACGAACGACGCACCCACGGCGACGAATTTCGCGCAGCGTAAGGTTGAGTTGTGCAAAAAGATCCATGCGTCCCGCCTCTCGTCCCTTTGATCCTCTCAGTCCTCATCATCCTGGCTATAGACGGCTTCCTGCCCGGCGGCAGAGGTGTAGGCACGCCACAGGTACGTGTCAATGTCTTCGCTCACGAATTGGACGGAACCATCGCATTTAGACGTGTTGACGCCGCCCGAGTGGTGGCTTCGCGCCGTCATGATTTGCGCCTCATAACTCGACACCATCGTCGGAACCGGGATGTTGTTAAGCGCATAAATGTCGTCACTGAGCTTCTGCCTCGAAATTCGGTCGCCGTTGTCGGAATTTGGAGTGAACCAACCGGAAAACTGCTGCCCACCGACACTCACAGAGACCTCACTAATCGGACCTCCCCATGTTGTTGTGCTGAATGGAGGAATAACGAGCGTCTCGGACATCATGAGGGTGTTGGTCGTTCCATCACGCAGCTCCGAAATCGGCACTCTCTGCTTGGGACGAAATGGAGCACCGAGGAATTTTTGATTTTCCGCGTCGTAATTGTCGCGGGTGGGAGCGGTGCCAGAGGAAGAGGGAGAGCCAACAGCACGCTGCCCGTAGTTCGTGTTGCCCCAATTGCAGACGTAGTTGGATCGAAGCTTCGCCCACTGCGTTTTCGAGGAGCTGTCGAACTCATTCTCGACCTGCCCCATGTCGGAGGGACAAGCGAAAGTGGCGCATTTCGTCGTGCGCGACTCATAATTGTTCGCGTGAGACATAACGACTTTGAAATCTAGCCCGTCGAAAATCGCCTGCTGCTCGATGTACGGCATGATGTAGGAATACCAATTGTGGTCTTCATACCAACCGATGGAGCGCGAGGAGTCAAACTCGTCACTCCATGAGTAGCAACCGTACGGGAGTGCCTTAAAACTTTGCTCGTAATTGAGCATCCCCATCGCCAATTGTTTGAGATTGTTGGTGCATTGCGTCCTTCTGGCGGATTCGCGCACCATCTGAACGGCAGGGAGCAAAATCGCGACCAAAAGCCCGATAATAGCAATAACGACCAGCAGCTCGACCAGAGTAAACCCTTTTCTCATAAAAATCACCTTCCATTCAATCGGACTGGTATTCTATACTCACCGCCCCTTTAAAATTCCCGTTTGGCGCGACGCTTTGCGAGCCGTGGTGCGCAAGCTCCAACGGCGGACGGAACCGGGAATCTTAACGCGAAGTATTCTAATCTTTCGGCTTGTTCTTCGTCAAATCGAAATTTTTGCTTAAATTGTCACTCCCTGCGGTTTCGCGCAAGCCTTTTCCATTCCGCAGCCATTTGGGGAGCAAATCTTCCGTGTCCATAATTCCTCGACCAGCGTCGGCTGCGTGCTTCGAAGGAGTCTCCCGATAGATGCTGAACTCAACCATCACATCCCCCTGAGGGACTTTTGGCAAATCGTAAGCCCCATCGACAATTTTCGCGGAAACGCCGATTGATTTTTTGCGCGCATCGACCAATCGCACCATAATTTCCGCCTTTGCGTCAGAAGGGACAGGCTGTCCATCAATCGTCACGTTCCCTTTCCAATGGACGCTCGGGTAGCTGTCGCCCCCACACCCTGTTGTGAGCAACAACGCTAAAACAACGAACGGGATTATTCCAAATACGTTTCGAATCATACGAATGTTCTCTCTTTCTCAAAGTACTCAACAGGGGGAGAAAGTGCCCTCCCCATAATACATTATAGCCACTCTTTAACAATTGTCAACAAGAAGTCGAAGGATTTTTGGGAAAAAAGTAAAAATCCCTCGATTCGGAAAGAATTGGTCGCGGCGTCTGATGTGGATATCTATAGTCACTTGTACCCACCGCATTTTGCAATGCTTCGCATTGAAATTTCCGGCTCCGTCCGCCGTTCGAACTGCGCACCACGGTCCCCGACTCTTCGTAAAAACGCAAATTCGTTCGAATTTGGTCCCCAGCACAGAAAGGCACTCCTTGTTTTCGTCCGCAACTTCGAGTATAATGAGGCAAGTCTTGTTTTGTTCATTTCGGGATTGTACCCAAGGAGGAGTTCATCATGTTGAGGATGAGAGGTTGTGCCTGTCTTTTGGTCGGTGCGATGTGTATAATGGCGTCCATTGTGGGCGCGAAACACTCGTATGCCGACGAGGCAAAGGCGGAGAAAAGACCGAATATCGTGATTATTTATACGGACGACCACGCTTATCAGGCGATCGGCGCGTACGGTCAGAAGTTGTTGCCCGATCAGGAGTCCCCCACGCCCCAGTTGGATCGCTTGGCGCGCGAAGGTATGACGTTCACGAATTGCTGCGTCCCGAATTCGATTTGCGGTCCGATGCGCGCAGTCGTTCAAACGGGGAAATATAGCCATAAAAACGGGTTTTTGACGAACGATGGCAAGGGATTCGACAACACCCAGACAACGTTCCCAAAACTCCTGCAGAAGGCAGGATACGCCACAGCAATCATTGGGAAGTGGCACCTCAAATGCGACGCGCGACCGGGATTCGACTATGCAGACGTCCTCATTGGACAGGGTCCCTACTTCAATCCACCGATGATTCAAAATGGAACTCGAGTCGTGCGACAAGGGTACACGACCGAGATTATCACCCAGCTTTCGATTGATTGGATGGAGCGCGGAAGAGACCCGTCGAAGCCGTTCCTCCTCATGTGTCACCACAAAGCGACGCACCGGAATTGGATTCCTACGCCGAAATATTATGATCGCTTCAAGGATCGCGAGTTCCCGCTACCCGAGACGTTTTGGGATGATTATTCGGGGCGAGGCACTGCCGCTCGAACGCAGGATATGACGATTGCTCGAACGATGAACGCGAATGATCTCAAACTCAACGGTCCGCCAAATGGGCTTTCCGAGGCGCAGAAGAAGGATTGGCACGATATGTATGACTCCCGCGTGCGTGAGTATCAAGAGCTGCGAGAGCGCGGCGCGTCCGAGAAAGAAATGACGCAGTGGAAGTATCAATGCTATATGCGTGATTATCTTGCCGTTGCGGCAGCGGTCGACGATAGCGTGGGAGAAATTTTGGACTACCTCGAAAAGTCCGGGCTGGCGGAGAATACGATTGTTATTTACTCCTCCGACCAAGGGTTCTATTTGGGCGAACATGGGTGGTTCGACAAGCGCTTCATGTACGAGCAATCGTTTAAAACGGCGTTGATTGCGCGCTGGTCGGGCGTTATTGCGTCGGGAACAAAAAGCGACGCGATCGTTTCCCCAATCGATTTTGCCGAAACGTTCCTTGATGTGGCAGGCGCGGAGATTCCTCGCGACATGCAGGGGGCGAGTATGCTCCCCATTTGGAGAGGCGAGGTGCCGCAAGATTGGAGAACGTCGTTCTATTATCACTACTACGAATTCCCTGCCGAGCACTCCGTCAAACGCCACGAGGGTGTCTACGACGGACGATTCAAACTCATCCACTTCTATCACGATGTGGACGAGTGGGAGTTGTACGACCTGCAAAATGATCCAAATGAGCTTGAGAACATTTTCGCCAAGCCGGGGATGGAGCCAGTCGTTGCGCGCATGAAAGCCGCTCTCGTCGAGCAGAAAAAAGAGCTCGGTGCCCCAGAAAATCCCATGGATCAGAAGCTTTAACTCACGTTGGAACAATCCGCCGTTGGCACGACACCCACGGCGGATTTCAACCTGAAATTTCAACGCAGAAGTTCTAGAGACCATAGCGCTCGTCGAGGAACATCGGAGTGCGAACGCGAATCGGCACACCCTTCTGCGTGTCGCAACGGAAGCGCACTTCGTACGTCCCCGGCTCCAAACGCAGACCCGCTGCGGTCTCTTGCGCATACTCCGGCACGTCGAGCGGCTTGCCATATTTCGCGTCTGGACGATTCGGCAGCGTGAATCCATACTGCCCATGCTCCAGAGTCATCTCCAGTCCCAACTCGCGCCCGTCGATTTCGATTCGTGGTCGCGCAATTTTCCCATCTTTTTTCGTCTCAGGCAGCTCCTGATAGTGTACTTGGAATCCAATCGTGGCGGGCTTTTTCACCTCGAGCGTCCACGTGTCGCCGTCCTGGACTCCCTCGTGCCAGAGTGGATAAATCACGCGTTGGAAATATCGTTTTCCCTCGATCGTGACGAGTCGGAACTCGTTGCGCAGCTCAAGGGACAGCTTGTCGCGCTCCTCCACTTCCTTTTTGCCTCCGAGACGTGGGTCGATTTGGAGCCGTTGCCGCATCTCGGTCGGGACGACTCCAGAAAGACGCAGCGTCTCGTATTCGCGAATCATATCGAGAATCTCGCCAATAAACGGGTGTGCGTGTGCCGCTTCGACCGAAACTTGGAACGACATGGAGGAATCGTACCCAATCGTCGCGCCAAGCACATATTCGTACATATCCGGCGTCGCACGACGATCGTAGCCGTAGTACCACCCAATATCGAGAGGCATCTCGGAATCCGCAAAATATCGAAACGCAGGCGAGCGCTCGTCCAAATACGCTTTCAAGTCGTCGTGCCCATCTGCCGAGGCGCTTCGTGCAAGCTGGTTCCATGAATATGGCGAGAAACTGCTCGCTTGGTACATAATGTCCTTATTATCAAGCGCGTCGTAAAACGCACGATGAAGTTTCGCGTTGTAGTACCAATGGTCGCCCGCGTCCGATCGTCTTTGCAACTTCTCGGAGCCGTCGAAGTATATCATGTCGATCGGGAGCTGATTGACGAGTCGCGCAACATTCGCGGCAACTTCCTCGCGCAAATCGGAATCCAAATCGTACATATAGTAGCCATAAGCCCGAACCAGGTGCCGAACGGCGGCGCCAGCGGCGTGCGGGGCGGGTGTCGTGCCGAGGTATCCTCGTTGGCACTTCGCGAACCCCGGCGCGTCGGGCGTTCCCTCGAGCGATTCGTAATAAATCAACTCATCATCAATCCAAATGCACTGTCCTTGCCCACGATACGCATGTTCGTTGATGGGGAAATCGGACGGCGCCGAAGGGGTCGGGAGGAACGTCGCGTCGGCACTCACGTCGGCGGCAAGCGTCGTCTCCACTCCCGTCACTAAACGCGGGTCGGGGACGGGCGTCAGGTATGCGTCCGGCGGATCAATTGATGCCGCGAGAAAATGCAGCCCGAAACGAATTCCCTCAGCACGAAAGCGCTCAATCGTGCGACGCAACGCCGGCAGTCCCTCTGGGAACGAACGCGGAGAAACCACATCATAATGCCCCGGAGTTTTGATCCACGAGTGCTGTAGGAGGAGGATTTGTTTGAAGCCGCCGCGTTTCGCAATCGCCAGCGCGTCGTCAAATTGTTCCTCGCGAAAGTTGGTGAGGAAAAAATACGACTGTTTCGTCCATGGCGAGTCGTTCCTCCACCCACCACCGGGGCGCGGAGAGGGAAGTCCCGCACACTTTTGGAAATCCTGAATCACACCCTTCCACTCCGCCTCGGGCGCGGCAATAATCCCAAACGACGCGGGCGCGAGTTCGTGTCGCGCGTAAGATCGAACGTGGAGTTGCCTCTGCTTTTCCTCCCACAGTGGCGAGCTTTGCGACTCAAAATCCTCCAAAAGCACCGTGCGTTCCGTGCCGTCCGGATTCTCAAACACCGCCTCGACGCGATCAATTCCGCAGCACACCGACCGCTCGGCCGGCAGACCATTGTAGTAAAAAAGGATCGATCGAACGGAATCATAATGCAGGTCGTTGAGCGCGGGCGTCGTCAGCGTGATCGTGCGCCAACCCGTGAAATTAATCGTGATATAATCGTCTCGATGCCCACCCTGGGTGCACGCGAGTTGGATTTTAAGCGCCTGCCCACCCGCGTCGCCATGGACACGAGCGCGAATCGCCTTGCACCCCGAGAGATCGAGAGGAACGCCGAAATTGCGCCCTCGAACGCTCCAGCCTCCTTGATCCTTACGCTTGCTCGTCGCGGAGAAACGAGCGAAATAGCGTCCAAAATCGTTCGCGTCTTCTGCCGCATTCTCGGCTTGAACAAATGTGTGCGAGCACAACTCGCGATCGCCTCGCGTCACGGTGGAGCTTGAAAGCATGGGTCGCACGTTGAGCGACGCCGTCATGATTCCGAATTTTTTCCCCTCCCAAATCACGTTGTTGATGGTGGAGACGTATCGCCCATCCTGCGGCATGTTGATTCGGAACAGAATCATCTCGCCGTCGTTTTGGGCGGAATCGGGAAGGATTATCTCGTCGAGCGTGACGAGCGCAAATCCCGAGTGTGGCGCAAGCCGATAATGCCCGACCGCGCCGTCCGAAAACGTGACGCGAAACGGCGTTTCTCCCGCAGCATTTGGAGCGTCGAAGTCGACACTTTTGGCGGGTGCCGCCTGTCGCGACTCGGGCAAAAGCTCAAACGCATTCGCACATCCAATCTCGGATCCGTCCGCGAAAACCAGCCGCGCGGCAGCGTTTTGCGAGATTTCAAGCGTCGCGTGCTTCAAATCCCACGTTGCACCCACCGACCATTGCGCACACCCTAGCGCGCCTAAAAATACACACACCGTCGTACAAAGCGCCGCCAGGGCGCCCATTTTCTCGTTTTTAGCCATTTTCTCCTCCAAATTATACTCATCGTCGTTTAAAATTCCCGTTTTGCGCGACGCTTTGCGAGCCGTGGTGCGCAAGCTCCAACGGCGGACGGAACGGGAAATTTCAACGCGAAGTATTATAAATGAATGCAGCAGCAATTCCTACAGAGCAATCCGTCCTCGCGCAAGAGAATTCGACTCGAAACGCGTTTCAGGGGCGCGGTCTGATGGAAATTGTCGTTCCGTAGGGGAAATCAAACGAATAATCCGAAGTAAGGCACCAAAGCGTTTCGTAAGGCATCGGTTCTTCGGGATAATAAATGTAGCCATCGGTGAGAACGATAACCGCCTCCACCTCCGGGTCTTCCGCCAGGCGACGCATAGCGGGACTCATATCGCTGCCGCCGAAACCATGGATCTGAAAGTGTTCCAGATCGCCCACCTCCACGTACTCGTCGGACGTCACCTCCGCGTCGCACTGGAGGACGTGCACCATCTCCACGCCGTTTCCCTGGCAGAATTGGTCGATGGCTCCCAACGCGCTCGAAAGTTCATCGACCATGGAGCCACTGGTGTCCAGAACGATGTGGAGCGTCCACCCTTCACGTTTGCGACCGGGAAGCACGACGTCGGTACGAAACGCACCGCGCCGAGACGGTCTGCCCCACGAACGCTCGCCGGGAGCCACGGCGTCAAACCATCGCTGCACTGCCGCCTCCCAAGGCGTCTGGTACACGCCACGAAGCAGGGCGTAGCTCGCGGTGGAATCCCCCGTTCCAACACCTGGAGAATGAGGGATTTTTCCCAATCGGATATGAATCGCCTGCTCCGCCGTCGAGCGTGCGACGGCTTGCTGTATTTCACGGAGGTTCTCCTCTATTTTCTGGATCGTTTCGTCGGGAAACATCTCCAGTTCGATCTCTTTCGTGAGAACATCGCCGCACTGTCGAAGCAAACCCTCCAAACTTCTCTGCGATTCGTCGGAAACGCGCTGCGGGGTCTCCTCAGGAGGCTCCACACCGATTCCCGCCTCGGCCAGCAAATCCCCCAACGTGGCAGGTCCGGGAGGGGGAAGCCGTTTTGCAAGCATCTTCCAGCACTCCCGTAATTTGTCCTGAAGCGGTTTGAGCGTCTGAACCAGTTCTTCCAGCGAATATTCCATCGCAGGCTTCCATTCCTGATCGGGAAACCGTTTCGCAAAATCCTGCTGGTAATCCCTCCAGTTCAACCCTCCACCTGGCGGGTCGGCATAGCTCTTTCCAAACGCCTCCAAAACCATTTCGTTAATGATGAAATCGTGCGCAATGTTGATGAGTTTTCGATCCAGACATTCCCCCTGCCGTTGGCCGGTTTTGAGAAAAAGGTGCAACAGTTCGTGTGCCAGAACGAATGCCAACTCCTCGCAGTTGAGGCTGTCAAAAAACTCCGTTCCCAGCAGCATCCGCCCCGAATCGAAAACGCACGCGGTCTTGATTCGATCGTCTATCTGGATATCTGCTTTTGCCGCCAATCCTGCCAAATAGGGCATACTCGCACACGCCAAATTCATCGCAACGCGGAGTTTCGCCTGTTTTTTGCCTGAATCTCTTTGCAAGGCGGATTCGTTTGGTGTCGGTTCTTCCATCATTCAATCCCTGTAATATCTTTCAGTGTCTGCAAAATGGAATCATCCGCACCGATTTTTCCCCAGGCACCAACAAGCCCAAGTAAAATCGACGCGCGTTCCTCCTGAGAAAGACTTCGCAGGAACAGATTGACCTTTTCTGGCGTGATGGAAACCCCTTCAAGCCCACGAGCAACCCCGTTGCGGATTTGATGAAAGACAAGCCACCGTTGAGTCGTATCCTTCGGAATCTGTGAGACATTCAGAAGATACTCATGCCATGGTCGCACCGTTTTGATCTTCGCGTCCAAAAAGACCCCAAACATCGCGGCATCTTCCGGCGAAACAGACCCAAACACGAGCGCCTTGAAGATTTCCGGCGTCAGAATCCCCGAAGCCTCCGCCAACTGGAGCGACTGCGACAAACGCACCCACGCACGAGGCGTTGAGAACGGCGCCGGTGTCGCGGGAATCGGGCGCATGAGCGCATCGTTTACAAACGTGATGTACGCCATGATTTCCTTACGGACGCCCGCTTTATTCGCCCAAACCAGCCATTCCTTGACATCGACGCGCACGTTGAGAATAATCACACGATTCACCAGCGCCGCCGACAAACTTCGCACCAGCGACCGATCCTCCGCACGATTCCCCGCCGCGACGACCCACGTCCCTTTGGGAAGGAGATGTTCCCCCAAACGCCGCTCCAAAAGGAGGCTGTAAAACGCCTTCTGAATGTCCGGCGAACAGGCTGGCAGCTCGTCGAGAAAGAGGCAAAACGGCTCCGGCTCCTCTGGCAGAAGAATACGCGGCGGACAGAAAACCGACCGTTCCCCGACGATTCGCGGAATCCCCGAAACGTCTTCTGGAGCGATCTGCGTCCCCAGAAGCGACCGGCACGGCAGATGAATTTCGCCTGCCGCCTGATTCACAATATCCGACTTGCCAACTCCCGGCGCCGAGAGAAGCAACACACTCTGCTCGTGTGCCAGCGACTGGATGATCGATTTCGCCTGGGATAGCGTTACGGTGGGTATGTTTTCGTTCATGATGAAAATTTTCCTGTGATTGGGTTGAAATTGCAAGTAGGAACTTTCATTTGTCGATTTTACAATTCGGGAGCGCCTTTTCCAGTGCGCTGACCGCAGCACCTTGCAAAGCCTTGCTGGGCAAGCTCAACGATTTCAGTTGGGTGAGACCGTAAAGGTGTGCCAGTCCCGCGTCAGTGATGTTGGTATTCTCTAAACCTAGCCAGTTCAGGTTGGTCAGCCCAGCAAGGTGTGCCAGTCCCGCGTCAGTGATGTTGGTATT
>JAUNBK010000034.1:24787-32439 GCA_030527105.1 Planctomycetia bacterium | reverse complement strand
AATCAATTCCCCTTTCCCGAAGGGGGTAGTTCTGATGTGAGAAACGCTTTCTCCCTGACCAAACACCCCGTCAGCCTCCGGTTGCCAACCCTCTGAAAGAGCGGAATCAGGACACGCCTCGCGACACTTTATGAAAACTCAGACTCATTTGCGCCCGGTATATGGGGCTGATGATAAGGGATGCCGGTTTTTAGCGAGAAATTTTGTAAATCTTCAAAAAAATTTTAAAAAGAAGGCGAAATTTTCTTGACAAAACAGCGTACCGGTGTATAATGCGACCTATCGAGAGAATTGGACACATTGTACTATAGATTCAGAAAGGGAAAGACGATGCAATTCACAAAACCATATATATATATATATATATATATTAGCTGCGTTTATTGTTTCCGTAATCAATGCTCCTGCGCAGGCGGCGGTGTTTTGGGAGAACATTCTGCCTGACGCCACGCTGTCGGAAGATCTGTCGCTCAAATTAAATCAAACGAACGAAACGATTGCGAACATCGTCGATGGACGTCTCGCTTATAAGAGTGGTGACGTCTACTACGGAAAGTGGCTGACGAACAACCCTGCAGAAACGTATGGTTTGTTCACCTTCTCCTCTCCTGTCGTTGTGTCAGGTTACTCTCTCTTCTCCGGCAACGACTCGACAGGACGCCAACCCACAGCGTGGACGCTCTCCGGCTCGAACGATGGGACGAATTGGGTCACACTCGACACACGGACTGGCGTAGCAACGCGAGCGTTTCACACATCGCTTGGGATGTTCTCCGTCGATAATTCGGCCGCATACAATTACTACAGGTGGGATGTCGATGCCGTTGGCGAAGGTTCTATGATGCAAATCACCGAGATGCAATTGTACGCACCCGTGAAGGCGTCCGACCTCATGAGTCACGCAAACTTTTCCGGCACCGCAACGACAAATTATCAAACCAACACCACGACCGAGCCGGTCAGCATGCTGCTTGACAACGATAGCAACACCAAATACTGCACGAGATATACTGTCGACGAGAATAACGACCCTGTGGGTGGGATAGAGGTTGTCATTACGCTCGGCAAAGCGTCGTCGATTTTTGGTTACACACTCACGTCGGCAAACGATGCTATGAATCGCGCGCCGCGCACGTGGACGCTCTACGGTTCGACGGACGGGGCGGATTGGACGGAGTTGGACAGCCAGATCAACGTTGCGTTTTTGGAATACTACCAAACGCAGGCTTTCACGTTTGCGGACTCGTCGGCGGGGCAGACTGCGTACTCTCAATACAAGTTTGTTTTCGTGGACGACAACCAAGGCTGGTGGGTGAAGGGTCCTGGCGACAGTGCGGTGAGCACAGAGCTGGCTTCGGAGAATACCGAATCGCTCTTCCAAATTGCGGGGATAGGATTGCTTACTGACCAGTTGACGGCGGGGGCGGATAGCTACGCGCTTCGCAATGCGAAAATCACGAGTGCCTCCACGACAAATACGGGCATGTGGGGAGACGGAGCCGTGGAACATAGTTTCGATGGAAGCTCGCTCACGAAGTGGGGGTTGAATGAAGCGACGCCCAGCTTGACGCTCACGCTTGACGAAGCCTCTGTCGTGACAGCGTACACCCTCTCTGCCGTAAACGAGGTGGGGGGCAATTTAGCCCGCAATCCGTTGTCGTGGGAATTCTATGGTGTGGACGATACGGGAACGCCGACGCTTCTTGATTCTCAAACCAACATTCAATTTTATGAGGGTACGGACTACAATTCGCTCAAAAACCAGGTTTTCACCTTTGCGAACGACACGGCGTATGCGTCGTATTATCTCGACATTACTGCGAACAACGGGCACGCGAATCAGTTCCAACTCGCTGAGATTGGGTTGTTCACGAGTGGCGCACAGATTGGAGACGATCCATATCGTGTGAATTTCATGCAGCAAGACGAACCGGTTGGCGTTTCGACGACTTTTACTGGAACGTTCGCGACAAACAGAGGGTTCTCGAACCTCTTCGACGACGACCTTATGACGGGCATGTCGGCTGAGACCAATATTTCGAGCGACAATCCGTTTGAGATTGTGGTCGATGTTCCGACGGATTGGATTGCGAGCGGGTACACGATAGCCGTTTCCCCCGCCAGTGTGACGGACAGCCCGACGACGTGGGACGTGATGGGTTGGGATGGCGACGAATGGATTACGCTCGACTCGGTTGAGGACTTCATCATGGGTTCCGAGGCAGGGACGGAATACTTCTTCACGTTCGATGCCGATGAGTTTTATGATTTGTACAAATTTTCGTTCTACGAGACGTATAACCCCGGCGCGACCGCGTTCCAACTGGGCGAGCTTGCGATGTGGGGGCGTGTACCGGAGCCGTCGACTTGGGCGATGATGCTTCTTGGGATGGGGGCGTTTCTCTTCGAGACGAAGAGGCGGAAGGTTTTGGCTAGGCGTTATAATACTTCTCGTTGAAATTTCCGGTACCGTCCGCCGTTGGAGCTACGCACCACGGCTCGCAAAGCGTCTCGTAAAACGGGAATTTTAAAGGAGAAGTAGTATAAAATGTGGGATATGCGCAAGACAAGGGGGAGACAATGAGACGATCGGGCTTTACGTTGGTGGAGTTGCTGGTGGTCATTGCTATCATTGGAATGTTGGTGGGGCTGCTTCTGCCAGCGGTTCAACAGGCGCGCGAGGCGGCGCGAGTGATGCAGTGCAATAATCACCTCAAGCAAATGGGTTTGGCGGCGATGAATCACGAGGCTGGGCATCGCTCCTTCCCCTCCTCTGGCTGGTGCTATAAATACGAGGGCGACCCGGATATGGGCTTTGGCGCGACGCAACCGGGCGCTTGGACGTATTCGATTCTGCCGTTTATCGAACAGACGGCGCTCTGGAATTTGGGCGCGAATGGGGATCGAACGATAGATAATACCATTAAGGAGGCGAATCTCGAGAGGATTAAGACTCCGGTGAGTATTTTTTATTGCCCTTCGCGACGCGCTCCGATGCTTTATCTGGGAACCACGCCCGGCACAAACTGCACAGCGTACACTGGCGAAATGGCGAAGCTCGACTATGCCGCAAGCGGGGGCGACGGCTGGTCGTGGATGGAGGAAACCACATATGATGGAGGTTTGAACTACAAATACTCCGGTGGCAAAACGGGGATGTTCTTTTGTAAGAGTGCCGTCACGATGGGGGAAATTCGCGACGGAACGAGCAACACATACCTCTATGGTGAGAAGTACCTCGACTCCTCGAAATACACTCCCGGCGGCGGTATTTCCTGCGGGCAGGGTGACGACCGCTCCACCTGGTCGGGCGTTGAGTCAAACGACGCGGGACGCAACACCGGCTCGAGCAATTCCGCCAATTTGCCTCGCCAAGACCGCTCCGGGTTGGACATTGGAGAGCCGTTCGGCAGTGCGCACGCGGGGTCGTTTGGTGTGGTTATGTGCGATGGTTCCGTACAGCGCGTGAGCTACAGCGTTGATGCGGAGACGCACGCGAATCTTGGCAAGAAAGCGGACAATAACGCCGCCACGCTGCCACAATGAGGTGGATTCGCGATCTGGCTCATCGGGGGGACATTTCTTTCCCCCCACCCACTTGCCCCATGCGTTAAATTCTGGTATAATCACTCAAGTTGTGGGTTCATACTCATTCTACTTTGAAATTTCGGTTTTCAAGAAGTTTCGCGAACCGTGGTGTGTGCTCCGGCGGCGGACAAAACCGGATATTCAAACGAGAAGTATTATATTAATCCTAAGGAGTATCTATGCTTAAGTTTTTCATTCCCTCTGTGACGTTTTTTGCGCTGATTGTCTCGACTCTTTGCGCTGGTGAGATTCGTTTTTATGGCGAAACGGACAAGGATCCGCTTGCCTACAAGCCCGGCGAGGAGATGGTTTTCTCTGTGCAGCTTTTGGACGAGGGGAAGCCCGTCGAGGGCGTCACGCTCAAATGGTTCAGGCGTGGCGACGATGGTCTTCGCGAAGAAGGTTCGGTCGTTTCGGCTGCCGAGCCGCTCGTGATTCGGACCAAAATCGAGGTGCCCGGCTTCGTTCATGTCAACGTTCAAGCTCTCGATAAGGAGGGCAAAACCTTGAAGGACGGTGAGAGAAACATCGTGCCTTTCGACGGCGGCGCGGGTGTGAGATTGGACGAGATTCAAGGCTACCCGGAGCCGGAAGATTTTGATGAGTTCTGGGCGAAGCAAAAGGCGCGCTTGGCGGAAGTTCCTATGCGTGTGGAGATGGTGCCGGTCGAGTCTGGAGCGGAGGGCGTTTTGTGCTTCGATGTGAAAGTCGACTGTGTCGGTCGCCCCGTGTCGGGATATTATTGCAAGCCGAAAGGTGCGGCGCCGAAATCGCTCCCCGCTCACGTGACGTTCCACGGCTACGGAATCCGATCCTCCAACAAGCCAACTTGGGCGAGAGAGGCAATCGTGTTCGACGTTAATGCGCACGGAATCCTCAACGGGCAGCCGCAAGAGTACTACGAGGCGCTCCAGAAGGGTGAGTTGGCGGGCTATGGATTCAACAAAGAAGAGAATCAAAATCCCGAGACGGCATACTTCAATGGTATGTTCCTTCGACTCATGCGAGCGCTCGAGTTTATCAAGGCGCAGCCGGAGTGGAATGGAGAAGTGTTGATCGTTTCTGGCGGGAGTCAGGGCGGGCTGCAGTGCCTCTCGGCGGCGGGTTTAGACGCAGACGTGACGGAGTGCCGCGCGTATGTGCCGTGGTGTCTCGACCTCGGTGGGCGTAACCTCAAACGCCTCGGAGGTTGGTTCCCTGAGTGGACGGACGCGCTTGGGTACTACGACGCGGCCAATCATGCGAAGAGAATCAAGGCGAAAACCACCATCGTGGCAGGGTTGGGAGATTACGTCTGTCCTCCGTCGGGGCAAATAGTTCTCTACAACAATTTGAAGTGCGAAAAAGAGCTTACGTTTCATCAAGGTAAAACGCACGGATACACCATGCCCAACGGCACGAAGAGCGTTTTGAAGAGCGCTGCGCAATGAGATAGCGGCTCGAGGAGATAAAATGCGCTGAAAAAGAGACCATCAAAGGGAGGGGAAAGAGGACTGAAGCGCGTTCCAAAATTCCCCCTCCTTTGGTAAAGTTCGCCAAAAGTGGGGATTTCCGCAAAAATATTGCGAAAATATTCTCGTTTGAGGGGAAAAAAAGCAAAAAAATTCGGGGGGGGGATTTTCTTTTTCCTCGATTCCATGTAGAATTTAGAAGACGTCTTTTGGTGCTTTTAAATTGGGCGTCGCACACGAGCGAAATCTGCCGTCCGCAAGGGCGAATGCGATGGAGCGGTTGGTTTCGTGTGTACTCCTCAAGAATGATGATTGGAGATTTTGGTATGCCAGGAAAAGATTCCACAACGATTTTGCGTTTGATAGAAAAAAGTCGGCTGCTCCGTGCCGACGAAATGGATTCGGTTCGCGAAATGTGCGAAGCGAACCCTGAAGGTCGCCAATTCCTGAAGGCGCTCGTTCGTCAAAAGAAATTGACTCGGTGGCAGGCTGGTCAAATCCTCGCAGGGAATACCTCTTTTTATCTGGGAAAATACAAGCTGGTGGAGCTTCTGGGCGCGGGAGGAATGGGGCGTGTCTTTCGTGCAGAACACACCACGATGAATCGTTTCGTGGCGCTAAAGATTATCGCGAGGGATTTCGTTTCTGATAGCGAGGCGCAGCAGCGTTTCCTAAACGAAGCGCGAGCCATTGCCGCTCTCAACCATCCAAATATCGTTCATGCGTATAGTATCGACAAAGAGGGGGATCGCTACTATATCGTGATGGAATTCGTTGAAGGAATGGATTTGGAGAAGCTCGTCGCGAAGGAGGGGGCACTTCCAGAGGATCGTGCCGCAAAATACATCCTCCAAGTCGCTGGAGCGCTCGCCCACGCTCACGAAAGAGGGATGATCCATTGCGATATTAAACCCGCAAACCTTCTCCTCAACGAGGCGGATCAGATCAAGGTGCTCGACATGGGTCTGGCACGGCTCTACAAAGCAGGCGAGCCAGAGAAAGGGACTGGCGAAGAGGATCTGAATCGAAACGTCTTGGGAACCATTGATTACATTGCGCCTGAAGCTGCAGAGGACTCGATAAATATCTCGCCTTTGTCTGATTTGTACTCCTTGGGCTGTGTCTTTTATTTCATTCTGACGGGGCAAATTCCGTTCCCTGGCGAGACGCTGCCGGAGAAACTTTTTAAGCGCGAGACAGAAGAGCCGATTCCTCCGTCCGAGCTTAATCCAGAGATTTCCTCTTCTTTGGAAGAGATATGTCTCAAAATGATGGCGCGTCGTCCCGAGAATCGATTCCAAGGCGCGCAAGAAGTGGCGGACGCGCTCACGGCGTGGTTTGCCCAATGGAGTCGCAAGGAGGTGGAGAACAACCAGGTTTCGTTAGATTTCTCTCAGCTCGCGACGGCGTCTCCTGCGGAGAAGAAAGAGAGTGAAACATCTTCGCCAGCCTCGAAATCCGCTGCCATGAAAGATTCCTCGGTGGGGAAGGAGACTTCTGCTTCTGGTGTGAAGAAGAATCTCCCGGACACGTTCGAGCTGCCCGATTTTAGCGTGAAGCCGTCGGAGAGCGACTCATCGAATCGCAACGCGCCGCTCTATTTGCCAGGTATGCCGGGGTTCGAGGAAAAGTCGAAATTCAGTTCCGTCGACACGTCTCGGGAACGCACGCCGCCACGCAAAGGAAAATCGTCGTCGAAGGACGGAAAAGAAACGGACACTTATGCCCCCGTCTCGAGTTCCACAAAGACTTTTGACGATGCGGAGTGGGACGATGGCGAGTACGCTCTCAAGCCCTCGGACGCCAACTCGCCGCAGATCGCGAGTATGGCGTCGGGAAATGGTGCGAAGGTTTCCTCACAATCCCCCGCGCCTGGAGTCTCGAAGCCTGCCAAGCCGCGTTTGCGCGTAGCGGAGGTCGTGGACGAAGACGAAGAGGCGGAGATTTCCGCAATCCAAGTCGTCCAGCGTAAGGAGACACCTGTGCCGACAAAATCTGCGGCAACTCCTTCCGCAGGGAGCGGTGGTGTGGGAGAAGATGCTCGCACTGATGGTTCCGAGAAATCGGGGAAAAGCGCCTCGAAATTCGCTTTTGTGAAGGTTCTTCTGGAGAAAACGCGCGCGCTCTCCATGAAACAAAAGATTATTGCTGGCTCCTCGCTTGGTGTTGTGCTGCTTCTCGCGTTGCTCGGTCTCTTTTTCATGAGTGGCGGCGACGAAAAGGACGATGGGAAGCTCGTCGCGAAGCCTGCGGGGGGAACCGCTTCTGGTGCCGTGCAAGACGATCTCCCTGTTGAGGAAGAGGAAGAGGAGGAGGAAGAAGAAGACTCTGCCGAAAAAGAAGGGGACAATTCCCAGGGAGAGAATCCCAATGCTACTCAAAATGAGGAGGCGGCAGACTCTCAGAGTGCTGCGGATTCTGCCGAAGGAGAAAAAACTGGTGGAGAAAATGCCGAGCCAGGCACACCAGCTGAGGGGCAGCCGGAGGGTGAGCAAAATCCAGGCGACCAAGCGGAGACGCCGACTCTTTCTGAGGAAGAGTTAGCGGCACAAAAGGCTGCGGAAGAAGCGAAGAAAAAGGGTCTGAATCTCGTTTCCGGGCTGGTGAACCGAT
>JAUNBK010000034.1:0-24777 GCA_030527105.1 Planctomycetia bacterium | reverse complement strand
GAAGAGAAAAAGAAGGCAGAAGAAGCGAAAAAAGCCGAGGAGGCGAGACTCGCGGAAGAGGCGAAAAAGAAGGAGGAGGAGCGCAAAGCCGAGGAGGCGAAGAAGAAGGCTGAGGAAGAGGCACGCGCAAAAATCAATCCTTTTGAGAACGCGCCCACCGCCGTTGCCCTTCCGAAGGGGACGGAGGGCGAGCCAATGGATATCGTCACCCTGAATTTGATGGACAACCCCCTCTCCATTTCTCTCCTCGGGGGAAACACCGCGATTCCTCCAAAGGGAAAGAAGAAGGATGCGGCTCCAACCACGTATTTCACGTTGAACGAAGCCTCTGGCGACACGCCAGCGTGGGATATTGTCTTTGTGCAAAAATCTGGCGAAAATCGTGCCGCCATTCTTTCTCTGGATGGAGACGTCCTCAAATTCCAATGGGACGTCGAGGGAGAAGTTGCGCCCGCCATGCGCGTCGCGTTGGGGAATTGCGCGTTGTCGTTGAGCGCAAACAATAAAACGCACGATATCTTGTTGCGCGAGCCGATCGAACTTGAGACGCTTGTGCTCAACGAAAAATCCGGGTCAGCGCAGATTCGAGGCGCGAAAATAGACATTCCATTCCCCTCGCCTGAGGTGATTTATGTAGAAATCGTTCGAATCGGCACAATCGCGAAAAACGACAAGGACGTTACGCTGCCGCCTCCCACGCCAGCTTCAGAAATCGCGCCACGAACGCCGCTTCAGATAAAATTTAATTTCGTGGACGACCATGGGAATGCGCAAAATCCCTGCTCTCTGAATTTCGCACCCACTTTTGGGAAAACGTTGGGCGGGACGCTTGCTATTTCGAAGGAGGCTACGCAAATGTTCCAAGCCAGGATGATGATGATTAAGGATCCAAACCACGAAATTCAACTTGCCGAGATGAATAAAAAAATCACTGCGCTCAAGAAAAACATTTCCGAGCAGGGGGGGCACGGCGCGACGAAAGACGTGCAAGAACTCGCGATACATCAGATGAACGTTTGGTCGATCAATCTGATGAAGAAGCTCCAAAATGCGGATGTCGAATATCGTGTTTATTTGGACTTGGATGGAAAACAATTCGATATTATCACGACGCGATTCGTCTCTGAGGAAGAGAAGGCAGCCGCAAAAGCCGCCGCGCGTGGTGGGTCGAAGCGTGGACAGAAAAATGATGAGCCTCAAGAAGACGAGCTGGGCGGCATGGTTTTTTGAGTGCGACACGTGAGATGATGGGAGTATCGCCTCCGCTTGCAATAAGGAAAAATATGATGAGGAGAAATCAAACGCGAGTCGTTTTGCTCGCATGTCTCGGAGTGTGCCTTACCGCATCGGTTGGCGCCCAATCCGTTTGGGAATCCAAAACTCCAGATTATTGGGCCAATATCCTCGCAAAATCCCTCGACGAGGAGAAAAACAAACCCTGCATTCGTGAGCAGTGGTATGCCGCTTATGCGTTGGAGCAATATGGAGCCGCCGCACAAAATCAGGCGCCAACGCTCTTGCGCCGGTTGGATACCGACTTGGGGCAGGACGATTATGTTCGATCTGCTGTGGCGCGCGCGTTAGGGACGGCGGGGGCGACGGAAGCGATTCCCGCTTTGATTCTCGCGCTCGATTCGGAATATCTTGCAATCCGTCGAAATGCGGCATGGGCGTTGGGACGCTTTTCCCCAGACGACTTTGGCGAGGAAAAAGAGCCTGCCGTCGAAGCTCTTCGAAAATTGTTGAAAAAATCGGAGCACCCCGACCTTCCTCTCGAACTCAACGCAGCAACTGCCCTCTGGAGGATTGCGCGAAACGACGACACGCTCGAGTGGATCGATAGAATGCTCGCCCCCAGCAACGCGCGCAACGTTTTTTACGGCGCCTCGGCTATCGCGAACCTTGCGAACGATTTGGATGAACAAAGTCTCGCAAAATTCAAAACCTTCTTGTGCAAATACGTCGTCGACCCGGGGACGGAGAAAAACTCCATGTCGCGCCAGGATGCGGTTCGGATGTGTGTTTTCGCCTTGGCGGCGCTCGGAAGTGTGGCGGCTGACGATGTGCGCGAAACGATTCTCGAGCGTTATTCTCTCGAACAAGCGCAGCGTGGCGACGCTTGCCCGAGCGAGTTGGTTCCCCTTTTAGCATTGTGGGGAGAAGTCGACTCTGCTGGCGACTCTGCTGGCGCGGTGTTTTTCTTGGCTTCCATCGCGTCGAACGAGAATGAGGCGGAACGAACGCGCGTGGCGGCAGTGCGTGGGTTGAAATTCGCACAAGGTACGTCTGCCGACGTGGCGCGAAAGGCGCTTTTGGACATTGTGAGCGACACGGATGCCGACGTACAAGAGAACGGGCGCGGAATTTTCAAAGCGTTAGATGCCGAGGCGGCTGCGGCGCTCAAGGCGCTCAACGAGTCGGCGCACTCCGGGAGCGTGCAGATCGAACGAGTCGAGAGCGACCTTGGCGAGTAGGGGTGTATTTTTATGAATTTGGTTGCCGTCGTTGAGACGAAGTGTGCCGACCGCGCGGCGTGGGAAAATATCGTACAAAACGACGATTTCATTCATCCGGGACGATTCCCCGAGTGGGGCGCGATTGTGGCGCAAGCCTTAAGGCAGAGCGTCTTTTGTGTCGAGGTGCGAGACGACGAGCGTTTGGTTGGTGTGCTGCCGCTCGTTTTTATGCGCAGTCCGCTCTTTGGGAAGCATTTAGTGAGTCTTCCGTATCTCAATGTTTCGGGAGTGGAGGCGCACGACGACAAAAATCGTGAAAAAATCGATTTTCTTTTGATTGATGAGGCGATTCGACTTGCGGATTCTTTGGACGTACAATATTTAGAAATTCGCGGGGAGCGTGAAGTTTCCCATCCCGCGTTGAATTCCGAGCGGCGCGAGAAAGTTCTGATGCGCCTCGCTCTTCCAAAGAGTTCTCAAGAGTTGTGGGACGGATTCAAGCCAAAGGTTCGAAACCAAATTCGAAAGGCGCAAAAGTCGAATCTCTCTGCCGAATGGGGAGGGCGCGAGTTGGTGAACGATTTTTATGCCGTTTTTTCCGAGACGATGAGGAACGTTGGAACGCCCGTTTATTCGCGCTCGCTCTTCGAATTGATTCTTGAGCGACTTTCGAACTCGGCAGAGATTTGTGTCGTGCGCGACCCCAGTGGGAGAATCGCGTCCGCCGCCCTTTTGATTTGCGGGAGAAATATTGTCGAGGTTCCGAGTGCTGGCTCACTCCCTTGGGCGAATCCAATGTGCGCCAACATGTTCCTCTATTGGAGCCTTCTTGAGCACTCCGTTGATGTCCGAAAAATGAAACTTTTTGATTTCGGTCGAAGCAGCGTGGGGAGCAATGTTTGGAAATTTAAGAAACAATGGGGTGCAGAAGAGTCTCCTCTCGTGTGGAAGTACTACGTCCGACGCGGAACGATCGAAGATGTACGCCCAAACAACGCCTCCTACAGCACGGCAATACGCATTTGGAAGCGCCTGCCGGTCTGGCTCACTCGGTTGATCGGACCCGAAATCGTGCGCGGAATTCCTTGATACCATGAGATTCAGAGGCTGAGAAATTCAACCTCTGAATCAAAAAAAACTCGCTATTTTTTCGCCTGCTTCGTTTTTTTCTCCTTCTCACGAAAGACGACAATCGCGTTGTTTGTCGCCGAGATATTCATCCCCGTCAGAAGAACGAGGCAATCTCCAGGCAGAATCAACTCTTCTGCGCGCAATTTTTTGACAGCGTACTTCATAATGTCGCGCGTCTCCACCTTATCTTTCGGGAGCAAAATCGGAATAACGCCCCAATAAAGATTCATCCTCCGCAACGTTTCTTCGGAGTGCGTGAGCGCAAGAATCCGCGTTGAGCAACGCTGGGTGGATAGCGCCAGCGCCGAATGTCCCTCACCCGTGGCGGCAAGGATGTATTTCGCGCCCGTCTCCCCAGCCAAATAGCACGCAGCGTCCGCCGCCGCCTCCTGAAGCGGATCAAGAAAGGCACTATCCATTTGAACTCCGTCGCAAATATCAGAAGAATCCTCGGTACTGAGCGCAATACGATGCATCATTTCCACAGTCTCAACAGGGAAATCGCCAACGGCACTCTCGCCAGACAGCATACACGCATCGGCTCCGTCGAGAATCGCGTTCGCGACATCGTTCACTTCGGCTCGCGTCGGCATGTTGCTATGCGTCATACTCTCCAACATTTGCGTTGCGACAATCACGGGTTTTTTGTATTCGTGACACAAAGATATGATTCTTTTTTGAAGTATCGGCACGGCGGCGATATCCGTTTCGACCCCTAAATCTCCGCGCGCGACCATCACAGCGTCGGCGACCTGGACGATTTCCTCGAGATTCTCCACCGCCTCCGGTTTTTCGATTTTTGCCACCACCTGGGAGACCCCATTATTGTCGGCAATCAATTTTTTAAGCTCCAGAATCTCACTCGCTTGGCGAACGAAACTGAGTCCAATAAAGTCGATTCCATTCTTGGCAGCCCAAGCGGCATTGCTTCGATCCACGTCCAACATGGCGGGGATGCTCAATTTCACACCGGGGAGATTCACGCCCTGGCGACTTCGAATCGCTCCACCCTGCAAAACACGGCACTTGGCCCAAAGATTCTCGGGTGACTTCTCCACAACGCGCAATTCCACCGTTCCGTCCGCAAGCACGACGCGGTCGTCGATATCCAACTCCTCCACGAGCGGCGCGTACGTGCACGTGAGCAACGGGACATCCTTCAGCTCCAGCGTCTCTGGCGCGCCCTCCGTAGTTAGCGCTTCGGCGACAAACGCGACAAAAGTCTCCGCCGCAAGTTGCAAGGCGTCGTTGGGCAACTGCCCCAGCCGGATTTTGGGACCGCCAAGATCCATGAGGGTCGCGACGTGGAAGCCGGTTTTTTTGGCAACTTTTCGAATTCTCTTCAACGTCGAGGCAAACTCCTCCTGCGTGCCGTGGGCGGCGTTTATTCGAAAAACATCCACCCCGGCGTAGAGCAATTTTGGGAGTATTTCCTCGTTATTCGAGGCGGGACCGAGCGTCGCGACGATTTTCGTCCTGCTGGGACGCTCTAAAAAAGTTCGTGTTTCTTTCGACATTTTTTCCCTCTATCCTTCTTTCCTCATCAAGCACCGCCCTCGGAATTGATCGAAAGCTCCTTGAGGACTTTTTTCGTTTCTTCAATCAGAGTTTTCGCCGTGTACTCAATTTGCTCGCGCGTGTGGATTGCCGTCATGAAAAATCGCAGTCGGGCAGCCTTCTCTTCCACGGCGGGATACATGATGGGCTGAACGTTTATACCTTTTTCGAAAAGCCGTTGCGCCACGATCATACTTACCAGAGAGTTGCCATAAATGATCGGAATGACAGGCGTCCCGGCACTCAGACCCGTGTTGAGTCCCCCTTCTTTCGCGAGGCGGAGGAAGAGGGCGGAATTTTCTCGCAAGCGCTCCACGCGCTCCGGCTCACGCTTCAAAACTCGCAATGCACCAAGCGCGGCGGCGGTCGCGGGCGGGGCAATGGCGGCGCTGAAGACGAAACCCGGCGTCGTGTAGCGCAAATACTCGATGATCGACTTTTTCCCCGAGATAAAACCACCGCAGGAGCCGAAAGACTTGCTGATCGTGCCCATCCACAAGTCACCATCGCTTGGCGAGATGCCGAAGTGGTCGCACACGCCCGCGCCACGCTTGCCGAGCGTTCCGAGAGAGTGCGCCTCGTCGACGTACAAATACGCTTTGTTTCTCTTCTTCATCTCGATAAACTCGGGGACTGGCGCAACGTCGCCATCCATGCTATAGACGCCCTCGATTGCAATCCAAACGCGTCGGAACTCCGATCGGGAGCGTTTGAGAATATCGTTCGCCATTTCCCAATCGTTATGGTGGAAGGGTCGTCTTTGAGCGCCGGAGAGGAGCGCGCCCATCACGATACTATTGTGCGCAAGCGCGTCGTGGAGGATCAAATCGCCTTTTCCACAGAGGTGCCCGAGGACGCTTTCGTTGACGTGGTGCCCTGCGGAGAAAACGATCGCGTCTTCCGTTCCGTAGAATTCTGCCATCTCTTCTTCGAAGCGGAGGTGGATGTCTTTTTGTCCAGAGACGAGACGACTCGCGGAGGCGCTTGTTCCGTATTTGTCGACCATTTCTTTCACGAATTGGAGGACATCAGGGTGCGCCCCCAGCCCCAAATAATTGTAGCTTGAGAAGTGGATATACTCTTTGCCACCGATGATGGTGGTGTCTTTTGCTTGCCCTTCGTGCGTTGTGAAATAGGGGTTGCGCAAGCCACTTTGGAGTTGGATTTCGAAATTCTTTTGGAGTTGGATGAACTCAGGCGACTTTTCAAAGACGTAATATTCCTCAGGCACGTTCTCCATAATGGTACGAACGCCCTCGAATTTCGCGCTCTCGGTGTGCGTTAGGACGTCTCGGAGTGTGGGAGACTTGCCGAAATATTTGCAAATGGCCTCGGCAACGTCTTTTGCCGTGATTAAATCTTGGAGCACCATTTCGGGGAAGCGCCCGCCGAAGGTCTCCTCCAGCGCGTTGAGAATCTCCATTCTCTCGAGGGAATCCATCCCCAACTCCGTGATCGGCGTGTCCATCACGATTCCCACCGCGCGTTCCTTTGCGACCAAACGAACTTGCTGAAGGATAATCTTCAACATTTTCGAGAGCAACTCGGGCGTCGCCAAATCTTCTGGCAAACCACTCGTATTGAGCGTTTTGATTGCTTTTTGGATATCTTTCATGTCGATGCCGACATTCTGGCTTCTTGCCGCGAGGATTTTCTCAAGCTCAGGATCAAACCCAGCTCCGTCGTTGTCCAACGCAACGGGCGAATCGTCTTCGTCCGTATCATCAATCGTCGTCGCGCCAATCATTGGTGCTTGAGTCGCGTTTTGAGTCGCCGTCGAGTGGAGGAACCCTGCCGCAGGAGCCGGATTTCTCTCGACAAGCGGCTCATTCGGCAGGTCGAGCGATTTGGGTTGTAAAATCGCAAGCCCGCGCGACGCCAAGTCGGGAATTTGCGCGCGCAAACTATCGGAGATGTGTTCGTCAGCGGAGAATTTCTCCTGCTGCGGAACGCTAGAGCCAACCCCAGCGTAGAGGATGGCTTTGGACTCCTCGAGCATTCCGATTTGCTCAATTTCTTCCTCGAGCACGACGCGTCCGTCTGCCGCATCCCACCTTGCGACGGGATTGAAGGAACCCTCAAGGAATTCGTTTCGGGCGGCGTGACGCTGAATTTTTCCACTCGAGGTTTTGGGAATCATACCATGCTTGATGAGGTAGATTGCGTCGATCGGCAACTCATGCTCTTGAGAGATGGCACGCCGAATCGCGTCGATCACTTCGGGATAGTTTGGCTCTCGCGCACGATCGACCTCTTGGACGAGCACGAGGAGTTCCTTGCCATCTTTTTCGACGGCAAAAAACGCGCCGTTGTCCGCGCGGCAGAGCGAGTGGGCGTTTTGCGCGGTCAGCTCGATATCCTGAGGATAAAGGTTGACGCCGTGCCAAATGATCATGTCCTTAAGACGACCAGAGACATAAAGCTCGCCCTTCCACACGAAGCCCAAATCTCCGGTGCGAAAATAAGGCTCCGAGACAACGGGGCGCGAGGGGCGGAAGTTTTTAATAGAGGCGTGGAACGCTTTTTTCGTAACCTCCGGTTTCTCCCAATACCCCTGCGCCACGCTTGGACCGTTGATCCAAATCTCGCCGACCTCTCCCTCGACGCAAACTTCTTCCGTGTCGGGATTGACAATCGCTACCACTTGGTCGGGCATGCAGCCGCCGTTGCCCACGATACGCCTTGCTTTTGGAGAACCCGGCTCGACTTCAACCGCCCAGCCGTTTTTCAAAAGGTCGGCATCGAAACACAACTCGGTTGGGCGCTTTGGTACAAAACCCCCAGAGACGATGAGTGTCGCTTCCGCCAAACCATAGCAAGGATAGAACGCCTCAGGCTTGAACCCTGCCGGCGCAAATTTCTCCGCAAAAGCGTTGAGCGTTTCGGGACGGACAGGCTCCGCGCCATTGAACGCAACCTTCCACGTGCTCAAATCAAGCATTCGAACCTGCTCAGGTTTGATTTTATTCACGCACAACTCGTAAGCGAAATTTGGTCCGCCGCTCGTCGTTGCGCGATAGCGAGTAATTGCCGAGAGCCAACGGAATGGGCGCTGAAGAAACGCCATGGGCGACATTAATATATTAGGACGCCCAACATAAAGAGGCTGAAGGACGCCGCCGATTAGACCCATATCGTGGTAGTTGGGGAGCCAAAAAACTCCGACGCCGGAGCGCGTGTTCTCAAATGCGTGCGAAATGAGCGCGGAGTTGTGGAGCAAATTGGAGTGGTTGAGAATCACCCCTTTCGGGTTGCCGGTGGAACCAGAGGTGTATTGCAAAAACGCCTCCGTCTCGCCATGAATATCGGGCATGAACCAGCCCTCTTCGGTGCCGGGTTGAATTTCGTCCGTATTCAGCCACAAGAGCGCTTTAAGGGAGGGTGCTTCCTCCAATGGTTCCCCCACACGAGAAAGGACGTCACCATTCGTGAGGGCGACTTTTGCGGAACAATCCCTCGCGATGATCTGAATTCGATTCACGGAGCGATTCTTTTTCGGCGGATAAACGGGGACCGCGATCACGCCTGCATAGAGGCAGCCGAAATAAGCAATGATGAAATCCAAGCCTGGCGGATAGAGCAGCATTGCGCGCTGTCCCGCCAGACCTTTTGACTCTAGCCAAGCGGCAATCGCTCGTGCGCCCCGATCAAGCTCAAAGTTAGACAATTCCCTCATATTCGAATCGCCATCCAGCAAGTAGCCAAATGCTAAATCGTTCGGCTGGTGCGTGGCGCGATGTCGTAACAAATCGACCAATGTTGGCGGACCAAAAAACGAACCGGGAAGATGATCTATATGCGGCACTGTTGACTCCAGGAATAAAAAGTAAACACAACTACGGACGAAGGTGAGAACACCCACCCTCACACATTATACACAATATTAGCAATAGTGGAAGAGGGGACAGGAAAAAATGCTCAAAAAAAGAGTGCCTTCAAATTTTGGTGGTTACAATACTTCGCGTTGAAATTTCCCGTTCCGTCCGCCTTTGGAGCTACGCACCACGGCTCGCAAAGCGTCGCACAAAACGGGAATTTTAAACGACGATGAGTATAAAATAGGCAAAAGAGGACGTTTTGACCTGCTGGAGAATTCCCCCAATTCCAGAGGAGAGGTCCCGTGGAGGGAGAACACTCTTTCCACAAATTTCCCTCTTTCAGGGGGGTGGCAGCCGAAGACTGATGGGGGGTTTGGTCAAGGGAAAGCGTTTCCCACACCGGACTCAGCACCCGAGCCGAGAATGAAGGGCGCAACCCGTAGTTCCGGACGGTGGGAGAATCGTTTGGCGCTCAATCCAGAGCTGGCGGGTCGGTGCTGTGTCCAAAAAACAAACAGCATTCGCGAACGTAGTGAGCATTTCAAAAGCATTTCAAAAGTTTTTTGATGGAGAGTTTGAGAGGAAACAAATTTTCAAAAATATTTCCTCTCAAGATGCTGGAGGATTGCGAGTCAAAACACGAGTATTTATGAAATTGACACAACAGTAGAATGCAAACTTTTTTTGATCGCACCCCATGACGCAAAAAGTTGGAGACCTCCCCCTGTTCAAAGCTACTTTTTACAGTATAATGAAGCCCCGTTTATTGAAAGTTTCAAATCAATCATATAAAGGTGGAAGCGTATGCCGTTTACCAACTTGCCGCTGGGACAGTTTTTCGAGAAAACCGTGGAGGAACAGGCTGATCGTGAGTTCTTGATCTATCCTGATCGCGACGCGCGCTGGACGTATCGCGAATTCAACGAGCGTGTGGATAATCTCGCGAAGGGGCTGCTCCACATCGGCATCGAGCCGGGCGACCACGTCGGTATTTGGGCGAAAAATGTGCCCGACTGGCTCACGTTCAATTTTGCGGTGGCGAAGATTGGGGCGGCACTTGTCACGGTCAATACGGCTTATAAGAGTCACGAACTTGAGTACCTCGTTCGGCAGTCGGACATGAAGTGTCTCGCGATGGTCGACGGGTTCCGCGACACGAGCTATCTCGATATCGTTCATGAGTTGGTGCCTGAGATTAAGACGATGCCGCGCGGGATGCTCAAGAGTGCGCGCTTTCCGCATTTGCGCTCTGTCGTCTACGTTGGGCAAGAGAAACACCGTGGAATGTACACCACGGCGGAGTTGATTTTGTTGGGGAGCAAGCTGCCGGACACGAAACTGCGCCGGTGCGTCGCGCAGCTCGACAAGGACGCCGTCGTCAATATGCAATACACCTCCGGGACGACCGGCTTCCCAAAAGGCGTCATGCTCTCGAGCTACAATATCGTCAACAACGGGTTTTTTATCGGGGAGCGACAGCATTTCACGTGCGAGGATCGGTTGTGTATTCCCGTGCCGCTTTTCCACTGCTTTGGAATCGTCCTCGGCGTGATGGCGGTTTTGACGCATGGCGCAACGATCGTGATGCTCGAGGAGTTCGACCCGCTTCTTACGATGGCGGCGATTCAGAAGGAACGTTGTACTGCGGTGTATGGCGTGCCGACGATGTTCATTGCGGAGCTTAATCATCCGATGTTCGACATGTTCGATTTCTCGTCTCTTCGGACGGGCATCATGGCGGGGAGTCCGTGTCCGATTCCCACGATGAAAGAAGTGATGAGTCGGATGAATATCCGAGAAATCACGAGTGCCTACGGTCTGACGGAGGCGTCCCCCGTCTTTACGCAAACGAGCGCGTCCGATCCTCCCGAAATCCGCGCGACGACCGTAGGAAAAGGGATGCCTGAGATTGAAATCAAGATTGTGGATCCCGAGACTGGCGAGACGGTCGGGCTAGACACCCCGGGCGAACTCTGTTGCCGTGGGTACAACGTCATGAAGGGGTACTACAACATGCCCGAGGAGACGGCGCGCGCCATTGATAAGGATGGCTGGCTCCACAGCGGCGACATGGGTACGCTCGATAAGGAAGGGTATTATCGAATCACGGGGCGCATCAAGGACATGATCATTCGTGGCGGCGAGAATATCTACCCCAAGGAGTTGGAGGATTTTCTCATGACGATGCCCCAAGTGCGCGACGCGCAAGTGGTGGGCGTGCCGAACGAGCGATATGGCGAAGTGCCGGGCGCGTTCATCATCCTTCACGAGGGGGCGGAGCTCACGGAAGAAGATGTGGTCGAGTATGCGCACGCAAAAATGGCTCGTTACAAGTGCCCGAAGCATATCTTCTTCGTGAAGGAGTTCCCCCTCACAACAAGCGGAAAGATTCAAAAATTCCGCCTGCGAGAGATCGCGAAGGAGTTGTTGGGAATCGACTCGACCGCGTTCACCAACGTCGAAGAGAAAAACGAAGAGAAAGAGGAGTAGAAGAATGACGAATCAAAACGATTATCCTGAAGGTCCCTGCGTGATCGTGCACGCGGACAATTGCAAGGCGTGCGGCTTGTGTATCCAATTTTGCCCCAAGAAAGTCCTCACCGCCGGTACGACTATCAACAAGCTGGGGTATGAAGCGACGGAATACGTCGGCGCCGGGTGCATCGCCTGCGGGACGTGTTTCTACGTCTGCCCGGAACCGGACGCAATCACGGTGGTGAAAAAAGCTAGTTAGTGTTGTGTCAAAAAAATAAATAACATTCGCAAACGGCGTGAACGTTTCAAAAGTTTTTTGAAGGAGAGTTTGAGAGGAAACATACTTTCAGAAATGTTTCCTCTCAAGAAATTGACACAACACTTACGCAGAATCTAACGTTTTCTTGAGCTTTCGAGAAGCGTTTGGACCTCGTGAGGCAGCGGCTTTTGCGAGTTGAGGAAGATAAGCTGCAAGTCCCACTCGATTTGTCGCGCGCTTTTAAGATCGATCGATCCTGTTGCCATGTTGATATGATAAACACACATGCTTTTTTGCGCAGGATCAATGATCGTGATTTGTTGGAAAGTACCATCCGACAGTGTGATTTTCTCCGAAAAGGCAATGATACTTTCAGACATCGGCATCTTCATCTCTCCAGCAGGATAATCCTCTGGCAGCGCGCGCGGTGCTGGCGCAGTCGGTCGCGGAGCGGCAGGGGGTTGAAGCACCGTGACTCCTCCCGTCTGAACCACGGGGTAGTTTTGCTGCGCCTTGGGGACGGCACTCGGCGCAGCTCGCGTGAAATCTGCTTGTCGGACGGGATTTGCGGGCGCGGCAACCGATGTTGCCCCCCCTGTCGAGGGACGATAGGCACCGTTTTGCTCCGCCAGCATTTCGCCCACCGTGACATCTGCCACCGTTTCGCCCGGGTAGTTCCCCTGATAGATATGCCTTTGATATTGTGCCAAACTGCTGCTTGCGAACCCTAAAATGACGCACGTCGCCAAAATTCCCCAACGCTGCATGTTTCACCTTCCATGATTATTGTGTTCAAATACGAGATACGCTCACCTGAATATGGTGAGAGTATAGTCGAATCTCGCTTTTAAAGCAAGAGAGATTTTGCGAAAAAAGGGAGAAGAGTATATACTCAAGTCGTTTTTTTATTAACTCACCTAAAGGAGAACATTCATGTTCAAAAAGTTTGTTTTTTGCGGCGCGCTCATTCTCGCTGCGTCCGTTTTTGCAACATCGTTTGCGGAGGAAGAGGGATTCGTCTCTCTATTCAATGGCAAAGATCTCTCCGGTTGGACGATCAAAGGTGGCTACGCGACCTACAAGGTCGAAGACGGTGCCATCGTCGGAACCTGCACGCCGGACACGCCAAACAACACATTCCTCTGCACCGAAAAAGAGTACGGGGACTTCATTCTAAAACTCGATTTCAAATTCCTCGTCGACGGCAACTCGGGCGTGCAAATCCGAAGCCATTCGCGTCCGTGGAAGGAAGATCGTGAGAGCGTTTTTGGCTATCAGTGCGAGCTTGCCAACTACGACGCGACGGGGCGCATCTACGATGAAGGACGACGCGGGCACCGACACGGAACGATCTTCCTCGACAAAACCAGCGACGACGTGAGACGAGAAGCGTGGGGTACGTTCAAGAAAGGGGAGTGGAACTCCATTGAAATCCAATGCGTCGGTCCCTCGATTCGCACGTGGCTCAACGGCAAGCCTGTCGCGAATATTCTCGACCCGGTCGAATTCTCCGGCTTCATCGGATTGCAAGTTCATGCGGGAAAACAAGGGACTATCGCGTGGAAAAACATTCGAATTAAGGAGCTTGGAAAAACGGAGTGGAAGCCGTTCTTTGTCAAGACGGACGACGGGTGGAAGCTCGACGGCGCCCATTTCGTCCTTGATGGCTGGACGTTCAACGACGCTGGCGAGCTGCGCGGCGTCCATGTTCGAGAAGAGAAGCGCGATGGGCTGGTCGTGAGCGATAACGACTACAGCGATTTTGCCGTCCGCGTCTCATATAAATTCTTCGGAGGAAACAGCGCGCTTTATTTCCGAGCGCAAGAAGTTCCCACCCCGTGGCTGCTCAAAGGATTCCAAAACGAAATCGCGGGCAACAACCTCGATTCCGCCCTGTGGCACACCGCTGGAGACAAAACCCCAGGGCGTGGTTGGGTCGTGCGAAATGAAGAACTGGTTGCGAAAGTCAAAAAGCCCAACGACCAGTGGAACAGCATCTGCACGATTGCCTGCGGAGATCGTTTGGTTCAGTTCCTCAACGACTTTCCCACCTCGGATATCGTCGATCCGCTTTGTGAAAAAAGTGGCAAATTCGGTCTTCAACTCCATGGAAGCGCCGACGCCGAGATGTGGTTCAAGAACTTTGAGTATGTAGAAATCACGCCCGAGATGCGAAAGCTCATTGAGCGATAGTCGAACGACCGCGCTGGTATATCATGCCGAGAGGGTGGTTTTTGAGCGCCACCCTTCTCTATCCAAAAACCAGGCGTGTCACAAAACTATTTCGGACCACCCATGAGAATCTCTGGCGACGCGCTGTCGGCATACTTCTCGAAGTTCCTCTTGAACGCCTCGGCGAGCTTGAGAATCGCGGCGTCGTAGGCGGCTTTGTCTGTCCAACAGTTGCGGGGGATCAAAACATCTTGAGGCACCTCGCCACACACGGTCGGAATGCGGAGACCAAATACCGGATCCGTCACGGTGGGGGCGTTGATAAGCTCGCCAGAATGGATCGCATCGATCACGGCGCGCGTGTGCTTGATCGACATACGCCGTCCCACACCGTATCCTCCGCCGACCCAACCCGTATTGACGAGCCACGCGCGCGATCCGTGCTCCTTGATGCGCCTTGCGAGAAGCTCGGCATATCGAGTGGGGTGCCACACCAAAAACGCGGCACCGTAGCACGCGGAGAAATCGGGCACAGGCTCTTTCACGCCCATCTCCGTGCCCGCGACCTTGGCGGTGTAACCACTGATGTAGTGGTACATCGCTTGCTCCGGGGTGAGGCAGCTCACGGGAGGAAGGACGCCAAACGCGTCGCACGTAAGAAGGATGATGTTTTGCGGATGCCCACCCACAGCGGGGAGTTTCGTGTTGGGGATGAACTCCAATGGATAAGCCGCGCGGGTGTTCTCCGTGAGGGATTTGTCGCAATAATCGACCTTCCGCGTGTCGGGGTCCGCCACCACGTTCTCGAGAACTGCGCCGAATCGAATGGCGTTGTAGATTTCCGGCTCACTCTCGGAGGAGAGATTGATGCATTTGGCGTAGCAGCCGCCCTCGATGTTGAAGACACCTTTGTCCGTCCAACAGTGTTCGTCGTCGCCGATGAGTTTTCGATGAGCCTCAGTGGAGAGGGTTGTTTTCCCCGTGCCAGAGAGACCGAAAAAGAGCGTGACGTCTCCATTTACGCCCTCGTTCGCGCTGCAGTGCATCGAAAGGACGCCGTTCTTCGGCATGAGATAATTCATGATCGTGAAAATGCCTTTTTTCATCTCGCCAGCGTATTGCGTGCCGAGAATGACGAACTCCTTCGCGCGAAAATTGAGGCTGACGCTTGTCGGGGAGGTGTGCGACCCAATCTCGGGGTCGGCAGGGAAGCTGCCAGCGTTAAAAATAACATAATCCGGGTCGCCGAAATTCGCCAACTCTTCGTCGGTGGGCATGATGAGCATATTGTGCATGAAGAGCGCATGGTATGCGCGCGTGCAGACGACGCGAACCTTCACGCGCCAGTCGGGGTCCCACCCTGCGTAACCGTCGACAACATAGACGCGGGGACAGTGGTTGAGAAAATCGACCGCTCGGCGTCGGTTTCTCTCAAAAGTCTGCTCGTCGAGTTTAATATTGACGTTGCCCCACCAGATATCATCACGCGTCTCCTCATCTTCCACAACACGTTTGTCCTTCGGGCTGCGACCGGTTTTCACTCCAGAGGTGGTCATCAAAGCGCCGGTGTAGGAAATGGAAGCGTTATCGTGAGTGAGCGCTTCCTGATAGAGCTGCGCGGCAACGAGGTTGCGCAGGATTTTAGGTTGTGTGATTCCGTACTGTGAAAGATTCATAAGGTTTCATCTCCAAAAAAAGTGGTGAATGGCGGCGTTTCCGATGTTTCCTGCTGTTTTACGAAAAAGCCTGCTTTGGCACAAGCGGCGAACAGGTGGAAAGGCGTACTCGACCGTCAAAAAACTCTTACCGTCGATGACATACAAAAGCCATCTCTAAATCCGACACGGCGCCGGATCTGCGGTCCAAGAGGGGCAGACGTCCACAATTGGGAAACGTATATAGTCCCCCATTATGAACTTTGCGCCTAGTAGTATGGCATAAAACCGACTTTTGTACAGGGGGAGGGGCGAGTTTTTTTGCTTCTTTTGGCAATTTTCTCCAAATTTTGGCAAAAAACACCGACATTTTGCCGAAAAAGAGGGTGGGGCGTTGGATAAAAAAACGCCTCAATGGGGGAACGGAGGCGTATGCGGGGAGGGATTTCGTGAGCCAGCACAAGGAAACCTCTCCCGACCGCTCGACACGCGCAACGGCAAAAGGAATCCTCATTATGGACAAAAAAGACCTGAAGAAAATCGACATTCTCCGCGTTCTCAAGGAAGAAGCAAAGCCGCTCACCTCCACGCAAATCACCGAAACGCTCCATGCCGCAGGGATTCTCTATAGCGAAAGAACCGTGCGGATGTATCTCCAAATCCTGGACGACGCGGGCTGCACCCAATCCCTCGGCAGGCGCGGACGCGTCATAACGAAAGAAGGACTCAAAGAGCTTCAATCCTCAGAAGTCGTCAATCGTCTCGGCTACCTCTCCGCAAAAATCGACCGAATGACGTATCGAATGACGTTTGATCTCCCCACCTGCTCGGGAAAAGTGATCATTAATACCTCGATCGTTCCGTGCGCGGAATTCGTCAAATCGGTCGACATGATTTCGCAAGTATTTCGTCACGGCTTCGGCATGGGGCAGCTTGTCTCGCTCATTCCCTCGGGAGAAACGGTGGGAGAAACGACCATTCCCAAAGACTCGATTGGTTTTTGCACGGTTTGTTCCCTTACGCTCAACGGAGTCATGCTCAAACACGGAATCCCTGTCGCGTCACGATTCAGTGGGCTTTTGGAGTTGCGAGAGGGGAAGTTCACGCGCTTTGCCGAGATTATCAATTACGACGCAACGACCGTCGATCCGCTGGAGATTTTCACGCGAGCGGGCATGACGAACAACACTGGCGCGGTTCAATCGGGCAACGGCGTGGTTGGTGCCGCATTTCGTGAGTTGCCGGGAGAAAGTCGATCGCGCGTCGAGAGTCTCACGGAGCGCATGGAGAAACTCGGTCTCGGTTCCTTCCTCAAGATAGGACTTCCGAACCAGCCCATTTTAGGCATCCCTGTCTCGGAAGGTCGCATAGGTGCGATCGTTCTCGGAGGTCTCAACCCCATTGCGATTTTGGAGGAGTCCGGTCGCAAAATACTCCAATCCGGCGCAATCTCGGGCTTGTTGGACTTCCACAAGCTGTTCCACTACAAGGATCTTCTCAAGCGCTTCCGCGAGGTGGCGTGAGCGCGGAGTCGCTCATTCCGCAACGGCGTCTGGCTCCCGCGCAGGCGTTTGCGCGCGCAAAAGGAGGAGCTGAATCGCTTCTTCCTTGAGCAAATAGAGGACAACGAGCACGACCAAAACGTTCGCAACAGGGACGAGGAGCAAAATGAGAGCGAATAAAGCTCCCTGAAGACTGATGAGCGGGCGCGCACCCAGCTGGCGCAGATCCTCGGCGTAGGTTTTTATCACGATGTAGAAAAAGGCAAAAAACCAGTAGGCTTGATAAACAGGTATGCAAAAACTAAAAACCGCCCACGATGGCGACGTGAACGACGCGCTGCGTGGCTGAAGCGCCCACATGTGGTACAGCAGCTTGCAGGAGAAAAAACAATACAAAACGACGTTGAGAACCACCGCCAAGACCACATGAATTGCGAAGTGCCCCTCGGGGGGAGAACCGAAGGCGCCAGAAAGACCAATGATGAAAAAAACATGAACGAGGAGCGTGGCGAGTTGCCCCAGAAACCAACAATTCAATTGCGCGGGCGTCGGTTTTCGATACGGCTGATGCGCGTCCCCCACCGTGGAATGGAGAATGTCTTTCGGCGCGAACGTCGGGAACTCGAAATCGGGCGCGTTTTCTTCAGGCTTGTTTCTCATCTCTTCCACTCTCTCACCTCTCATTTTCCCAAAAGTCCCTCTTTGGCGAGGGTGGTTGATTATAGCCCACATTCTGAGTCGCGACGCTCGTGCGATATTGTCTCTCGCTCATGAGCGTGGGGCGGCGCAGCGCGGTGGGAATCGTCGTGGTGAATAAATTCAGTTCCGACGGACGCTCGGCATTGTAAAAAATCACCTCCTCGCGCCAATCTCCCAACAAATCGGCTTGAAGATTCGGCGTCGCCTTCGTTCCGTTGATTGCGTGGGAGTGGTTGAAGTCCCCAAAATTCACGATTGTGTGCGTTTGGCGACCGTCCCATTTGGAGACGAGCACACCATCGAGAAGCTCCTCCAACGCGTCGCCGTCCCAATAAATTCGAAAATTTATCATGTCTGGACGATTTTCGGAGAGAATCTCTCCTCGCGCGGAATAGAGGCGTCGATCGACAGCAGACCAAACCTCGACCCCCGGCTGATATGGATCAATGTCCGCCGCCAGCCCACGCCCAACGTCCCGACGCGCAGGGAGTCCCCACAAAATTCTTCCGTCCGACGCACGAAGCACACACCCAAAACGCTTGATTTTCTCCTTCTCCTCGTGGACGCTCCACACCTCCAGCCCGGGCGTCGTGGGATCGATATCCGCCAAATGAAGCGCGTCGCCGTGCCCCAACCCGGTGCGATAAAGGAGCGAGCCGTCGTCGTCGAGCGCGGCGGAACCATAGATAATCTCGTCCCTTCCGTCGTCGTCCACATCTCCCACGGCAAGCGTGTGAAACCCCTCGCCATAAAGTCCCTCGTCGGGCGTCGTCGAAGCGTGAAACCAACGCGGGATGAGCCGATTGTCTTTGAAATCATACGCAGAAACGAACGCGGAAGTGTAGTACCCGCGGCAAAAAACCAAGCTGGGGGACGCGCCATCAAGATACGCGACGCACGCTAAAAATCGATCTTGACGATTGGCGTAATTGTCGCCCCAACCCTCACGAGTTTGGGGGAGAATCGTGCGTGGAGGAAGGTATTCGACCGAGTCCAAAAGCGCGCCGGAGCGTCCGTCGAAAATGGACAAAAACTCGGCACCCTCCGCGATTTTCCCCTGCGTGTTGCGCCAGTCGGCTTGGGAGTCGCCCAGGATTTTTCCCACGCCGTCGCGCGAGCCGTCGGCAGTTTTGAAAGCGACTTCCGCACGTCCGTCGCCATTAAAATCGTACACCAGAAATTGCGTGTAGTGCGCCCCTGCGCGAATGTTGCGCCCTAGATTTATGCGCCACAATTTCTCGCCATTCAAACGATAGGCATCGAGAAAAACCGAGCCAGTGTAGCCAGCGTGGGAATTGTCGTGTGCGTTGGAGGGTTCCCACTTCACGACGAGTTCGTACTCCCCGTCGCCATCCAAATCTCCGGGAGAAATATCGCCCGGCGTGTAGAAACAACGGCTCCCGTCGGGCATGGTCTCTTCCTCAGGCAAATCAAGATTTATCACGCGATAATTTTGCGCCCACACCCTCGGCACGTCAAATCGCTCCCCGGAGTCTCCCTCACGAAGTGCGCGAATTTCATACCTCGATGCCAAGGAACCGTCAGCATCCACGAAACATGTCGCCTCTGAAGGGGAAACGACGCGCACTAAATTGCCGTCGCGATGGATTTCGAAGGTTGTTTTTTCGTCGCCGGGTAGGCACTTCCATGAGAGAAACACACCCTGCGGACAAGCGACCGCAACCGCTCCACGGCAGGGCGAATTTGGAGCGCGAGGCGGTTGCGACTCCGCACCCCACGCATTCAGGCAGAGGAACCAAAACGCCCCCACACCCACGACGAGCAGACGCGAGGGAGCAGGGAGCGAAACGGGGATAGGGCGAGGTTTCTCACGCTCACGATTGCGCCGAAACATGGATTAATTTTCTCCGTTGTACAAATAATAAGCGTGCGGCGTCGCAAGGGTGCGGAGCGTGTCGAGCGTGTTTTGCTCCATTCTCGATTGGGCGGAAGAGAAGAGCGCCGAGAGGGAATCACTCTCTTTGTACGTGAAGATTTGGACGTTATCTCCCGTGCCCGCAAGGGTTTTCGCGCGCTCTACGGCTTCCTCGAGGTACCCCTCCTTGTCGACCAATCCCGATTGGAGCGCGTAGTCTGTCGTAAAAACTTGCCCAGTCGCGAGCGGATCGAGGGCGGAATGATTTTGATCGAAACAACTCCGTCCAGAATAAACGACCTCGCGAAAGCGCTCGAACGCGTCGTAGACGAGGGATTGCAAAATCTCACGTTCCTGGTCACTCAGTGGTCGAGCGAGACTCCCCATCCCTTTGAGTTCGTGACTCTTGATGGAGTCTTCGCGAACGCCCCATTTCTCGGCGAGTTGGGAGAGATCATAGTGAGAGATAATGACGCCGATCGACCCCGTCCAGGTTGTTGGCTCGGCAAACAAAACGTCTTTTTCCTCATTTCCCACCGACATTGCGACATAATACCCCCCGCTTGCGCAGACGCCACCCATGCTGACGACGATTGGGATGCTCTTTTTCTTGCGCAGTCGCGTGAGTTTATTATAATAATAGTCGCTTGCACTCACGGAGCCGCCGGGGGAGTCGATTCGAAGAACGATGGCGCGCACGGAATCGTCCTTCATCACGTCCTCGATCTGATCGTTAATGAAGCCCGTGTTGGACATGATGGTGCCTTCGACACGAATGATGGCGATTTTACTCACGTCCGAGGAGACAATTTTTGGACCGCTTAAAATTTTTCGTGTTGCGACGGAATCCGAAATCGTCCCGACGCTCGCCACTATCGCAATGATGAAAAAGGGGAGCAAAAATAACCCGAGGAGCGTGGAGCACCCGAGGCAGCCCATAAAGGGAGGAAGCCACGAGCAACGTGGCGGGGGATAAGGTGGATATGGTGGATATGGCAAATAAGGCACAGGTCCAGCGGGACCTGAGTTAAGCGGCGGAGGCGTGGGCGCTCCATACCTTGCTGGGTCTTCAGAGGCGGCTGCCGAGCGGGGGAACGGATCGCGAGGTGGAGCTTGATCCGAAAGTCCATCGGGTGTTTGAAAACGAACACGCGCAGCTGCCCCAGCCGGTTCCGAAAAATCCTGAGGATTAAGTCGATCTCCTGACATGCTATAAATCCCTCATGTGTGGTGGTTGTGAAAAAATTTGAATTCAAAGATATACTTATCATTTCTTACTTTTCTCATTTTACCACAAAAGGAAAGAAGAATCTAGTAGCCCATTGGGAGAAAAGTGACAATTTCCACTAAAAAATGACGGTTTTGAAAAAATTGGGCTATCCTTTTGCAACAAAATCGGGTAGAATGGTAGAGGCTTTATGGAGGCGGAGCGCACTCCGAAGGCTACTTATTTCGTTGAAATTTTGCACCGCATTATTACACACGCGTAATATACGCAGATTTAGTGTTTTTCCAAAGGAGTTTTTTGTGATTGTAGCCGCAACGACAAACTGTTTCAGCAAGATGCCCACTCCGCAGGCGCTGGAGCGGATTGCGGATCTGGAATATTCGCACGTTGAGTTGATGTTTTGTGAATCCAACGATTATTTAAAACCTTCCGTGGTCGTCGATCAACTTCGCGATACCGCCCACACCCTCCGAAATATGTATCGGCTTTCGCCCGTGGCTTTTGGAGTGGATATCGACGAGGAAAATACAGAGGAATACGTTCGGCAGTTTGTCGCCTGCGTAAAACTCGCGCGCGTCATGCAGGTCGTAACTCTTTCGGTTCGACCGGCGCCGGGGGGATTCCCCTTCAATTCTGAGGTGGAACGGTTGAGAATCTGCGTCGCAGAAGCGGCAAAACGTGGAATTGAGGTGGGTATCACGACCGAAAGAGGGCGTCTTACAGAAGATATTGCATCGGTAAAATCCCTTTGCCGACTCGTGCCGGGACTGCGCGTTACTCTCGATCCGAGTCATTTTATTTATAAAGGGAACGAACAGATGCTTCTCCAAATGGAGAGTCTCTTCGATCTTACGCTGCATGTTCGACTGCGGGATTCGAAGAAAGGGCGCCTCCAAGTCTGCATAGGGCAGGGCGATCTTGAGTTCGGACACCTCGTGGGAAAACTCGAGAATAAGGGCTATCGAGGTGCCTTGAGTGTTGATATTATACCCTCGGACGACTTGGACGTCGCACAAGAGTTGCGCAAAATGCGTCTCTTCCTCGAAAGCCTTCTTTAGTAAACAAGGACTTTGTTTGGCGATCTTTATGAAAGGAAGTTCAAAGGTGACGAAAAGATTCCTGACGTTGTTTTTGTTTTCTGCTTGTTTCGCGGCATTTCCTCCCCTGCTTTGTCGCGCGGATGATGATGTTACCAACAAGTTGGAGGATTTAGGCATCCCGCACAAAGAACGTTTCCCCGATGGCGAGAAGGCGTACGCACGGAATATTTGGGACATGATTTCCTATCAAGGGCGGATTTATCTCGGCTGCGGCGCGTACGACAATGTGCCGCCAGCGGCGAATGCCGGTCCCGTCCCCGTCATTGCGTGGGACACGGAAACCAACTCTTTCGTCACGGAAGAAAATCGGTTGCCAGACGAGCAACTCGACAACTTCAAAGTCTTCTCGGATGGCTTGCTTTATGCCCCCGGAATCGATCCACGGCAGGGGTGGGACCTTGGGAATTTCTACCGGAGGAATGCCGACGGAAAATGGGAAGTCGTCCGCACGATGCCAAAAGGCGTCCACAACTTCGATATGACGGAGTTCGACAACAAAATCTTCTCCTGCGGCTACGGAATCGCCATTTCGGAGAACCGGGGAAAAACCATGCTCCTGCGCGAATTGGGTCTGGAGAGAGTGCGAACGTATGTGTTTTTGCGCTTCCCTGAGCGTTTATTTAGCGCTCGAATTTTCGCCTTCGAGCAGAACGGAGAAGAATTTTTTGCTGAGATGAACGTCTACGTCCCTGAGAAAAAGGACTTTGACGCGATTAAAATTTCCTCGGAGGACTTGTTCCCCGGTCTCTCGAAAACGTTCCGACTCCCCGAAGATTTCAAGCCAAAGCCGGATCAAAAACCTTTTTTTGGCGCTTTCATTCGTCGCACATTTGAGTTTCAAAATCGTGTCCTCTATTCCGTCGGCTCTCGCGATGGTTTTTTTCTCTACAGTGCGGAAAATCCCGAAGGGAATCGTTTCAACACTGCCCGAATCCCCCTGCCGGAGAACACGAAGCCGGAGGATTTGTACGTGCACGAGGATGCGCTCTATCTTCTCACCAGCACGGCAAACTTAAAACCTGGCGAGACGCTAAAGCCCGGCGAGATACCCGAATTTATCAATCAAGTTTGGATGTCGACCGACGGTATTCATTTCGAGCCGCTGTTCCACTTTCGCGCGCCGCTTTTTGCGCGTTCCTTCGCCATTTCGGGGTCGGATTTCTACTTCGGTTTAGGAACACACTATAAGCGAGACCCACAAACCGGCAAGTGGGACGGCACGCCGATTTCCTCCGACTGTGGGAGAATATATCGTTTCAGGATGCCGTGAGACGGCGTTTTTTCACCAAAAAGCCTCCGTTTCCGCGCCAAAATGCGTCCGCCTCAGCGTGAGAGAAAATCGTTTGCGAAATGGAGAACGCTCCGGAATTGCTCGTTTCTCCCCATTTTGACGATGCCAAGAAACTCATGATCAGGTCCCACGACGACCGCTTCGGACTCGGGAGGAAAGCCCGTTCGAAAGACCGGGAGTCCGTTTTTCATGCGCTCTATTTCGTCGTGGGAGTACTCCACCCTCGGCAGATTCGGAACGGCATCGAAAAGTGGTCGAACGAAAGAAAGACACCCGGGACGTGAGAGCGGGGGCGCGTCGGTGTCGAATCGGGGACGGATATCCAATGCGTCCTCGAGGTGAAACACTCCCACGGCACTGCGCGTGAGTGCCGACATAATGGCGGCAGTCCCCAATCGCAACGCCATATCGCGCCCAAGCGAGCGCACATAGACGCCGCTTCCGCAACAAATCTCCAGTTGAAGGTTTGGATATTCGTAATTGATAATCTTAAGCGAATAAATATCGACGGGGCGCGAGGCGATTTCTACTGCTTTTCCCGATCGTGCGAGGTCGTACGCGCGCTTCCCTTGAATTTTCACGGCAGAATAAATGGGCGGGCGCTGCATAATTCGACCAAGAAACTCTGGCAAAATCGCCTCGATCTCCTCCCGCGACGGAATCGGGGCGTCGGGCAGCTGCGTCGCTTCCGTCTCCGTGTCGTCAGAGGGGCTTGATATGCCGAGTAGGAAGGTCGCGATATACGTCTTTTTCTGATCTTGCACGCGAGAAATGAGTTTCGACGCGCGATTGAGCGCCAAAACGAGCACGCCTTCCGCAATCGGGTCGAGCGTCCCTGCGTGACCAATTTTGACTCTTTTTTCGGGACGCTTCCCCTCTAAAATTTCTCCAAGAACTATTTTTACTGCGTCAAAGGAACTAATCCCTGCCGGCTTGTTGATGTTTAGAAATCCGTCGATCATGAAACATCCTCGTTTTGCCAAAATTATTTAAGGTTTTTTGTTTATGTGTCGATGATACAAACTGAATTAGCCCTACGACCCCTTTAATCGTTAAGATTGGAACGTTTGAGGTTGTCGATTTGGTTGATTCAGATGATATAGTCCATTGAGGAAGCCTGGGCAGTGGCTTCCGCGATGGTGTCCATGATTCATCGCCTGGATTTATCGAAAATCGCTGCCGGCGGCGTCTGTCGCCTTTTGCGCCGCGCCGCTGGTTTTCACGTTTTGGGCGAAAACACTATATAGTATAGCGAATGACGACCATGAGTCCATTGGTACTGAAGAAAAAACAGTGTAGTTTTTCGGGAAAATATATGAAAATTTTCCTGATGTGCCTTTTTTGTCTGTTTTTCCGTCCTCTACATCTGGGAGCTAGTGATGATTTTATTTCCGATGGAGGTGTGAAAAATCATGCGTGGTCTGATGATGTGCAGGGTGGGACTTCGCTCGAGGAGTCGATTCTCGAGGATATAGAGATTGTGGAGGATGTACCGTTTGAGGTCGAAGTCCCTGTGGCGGCGGCTGATGCTGCGACGGAGGCAACGACTGAAGCAACG
>JAUNBK010000152.1:3959-5625 GCA_030527105.1 Planctomycetia bacterium | reverse complement strand
ACGGCTACCCCAGCTTTCTAATCAAGTAAGGAAAAGAAGACCCGACGGGGAGCCGCAAACTCCCCCGAGGGTTTTTCCATTCTACGGTATCGGTCAAATTTTGTCAAGAGCTTTAGGCAAAAAAATTTTTTCTCTGGTCTTATTTCATACAAACATCAGGCAGAAAAAAACCTCCCGCAGCGCGAACCACGAGAGGGAGTTCATGAAAAATATATCCGACCGCGAGACCGCCGCCGGACAGTCTCTTCATCGGGAAAACATCGCGGCAGAGTTGAGGAAAAAATTCTTTTTTCAAGATTTTTTGAAAATTTTCGGGGCGGCGGGCAGCATTTCACTATCCCGTGAGCTATTTTGACCAAAACAGTTCACATCTTCAAATCACTGAAACGTGACGACCAATTTCTTTTCCAGTCCCCGTGCGATGCGCTGAAGGGTGCGAAGGGTGGGGACGGTCTGACCCGATTCCAAGCGCGCGAGGGCACTTTGCTTCATGCCGAGACGCTCCGCAAGCTGTGCCTGCGTGAGATTGTGGTCGATCCGATATTGAATCAACTGGCGCTTCATCGCATAAAGAGGCTCCAAAGACTCATACTCCTCACGAAACTCCGGGTCCTGAAGTTGTTCCTCTAAAAAATCGTCAAATGTTTTCATTTTTGTCCTCATAATCTTTCTTGTATCGAAAGGCTTTTTCTAACTCGCCAGGGGGCGTCTTCTGTGTTTTCTTCACAAATCCGTTCGTTAAAACGATTTGTTCCCCAGAAAAAAAGAAGTAAAAAATCCGTACCGTATCTGTCCCGAAAAAGCTCCGAAGCTCATAAAGTCCATATTCAAGGTACCGAACCTGCGGCATTTTCAAAGCTTTCCCGAACTCCTGCAGCAACTGAATATCCCGAACCACTTTCCGATTCATCTTCGGATGGGTCTGCTTCAATTTTAACACGAACTCCTCGGCAGGACGGCGACCGGAACAGGTCTCATAAAATACAATCTTGTAACTCATACTCTTATTATAACACAAACGTTATTGAAGTCAAGAGAAATGCCAGAAGTTTTTGAAGAAATTTTCACTTTTTCTAATCGCGGGTCAGCATACCGAGGATTATTACGATAGTTCGCCAACGAGCGACCCGAAAGGACCTGATAGTGCTTCGTGGCGGTAGCTGGTTCATGTTCGCTGGGTGCTGTCGGTCCGCGTACCGGGAGTACGGTACCCAGACGAGCGCGATCGTCGACGTTGGCTTCCGCCTCCTCTTCGTCCCCTGGTTCATAGCTGATCGCGAAGGCGTAACGAGCGAACGCAAGGGGGCGGGAAACGCTGGAGTAATTTCCCACCTGAGCCATGAACGGAGCGAAGCGTAGTTCTGGTCGAAACGCCGAACGATTTTCCCAAATTCCCCTCTTTCAGAGCAGGCTGGCGGGGTGTTTCGTCGAGGGGAACGACTTTCCTACTTCGAATTGTCCCTCGCCCTGCGGGCGCACGCCTTCAAAGAAGGGGAATTGAATGGTTTTGTGTTGTATCTCAAAAAATCAATAGTTTGTGGTGCGTTTCGAGAGTGTTTTGCGAAACCTTTGTTTTTACGAGGCTGTATGATTACGGATTTTTTCAAGGTGTTTTAATCCGCTATTCGTAGAAAATGCCTTATTGCGTAAAAATAGGGTTCTGACA
>JAUNBK010000152.1:0-3949 GCA_030527105.1 Planctomycetia bacterium | reverse complement strand
TTCGCACTTTCGCACTTTTGATTCTTTTTGGTGAAAAAATGCGTTTTTTACGATCGGATATTTTTTCCAAAAATGGGTTTTAATGCAGAATCCAGCAGCAGAATTGATATACGTTAAATTAGTTGTTTTTGACATGTGTTTCACACTTGTTTTTACACACTCAAACGGAGTTGTGCGGAAAGCGGATTAAAACATCGGGCTTCTCGGACAACGATCTTTAGGATGCGTGATTTATAGGTCCATTGCAAAATATGAAGTTTTTTCTCTGGAAAAATACGAAAAAAGGGGTCGAAATGGGCGGTTTTTTAATTCGTGATTTTGAGGAGGCGCTCTCAAACACTCCTTCAAACAACCGTTGTCTCCCAATTGGGTGCCCACTCAATAGGGAGACACCCTAATCGCTTTTTTCTGAGAGGGGGGAATGGACGCATTGCAAGAAATGTGGTACAATGGTCGGGTTGTGAGTTTTTTTGCTGGGAGGCGCGGCGCGCTGGCTTGATACTATTGAAACAAAAGGAGCTTTTATGAAAACCTACGGATTTGCCATCATTGGTTGCGGAATGATTTCAAACTTCCACGCAAAGGCGATTGCGGATTGTCCAAACGCGAAGCTGGTCGCGTGTTTCGACGTCTACAAACCCTCGGCAGAAAGACTCGCCCAGGCGACGGGGTGCAAGGCGTATGATAATCTCGAGGAAATGTTGGCAAATCCAGAAATTGACGTTGTCACGATTGGGACGCCGAGCGGCGCGCACCTCGATCCCGCCCTCGCGGCAGCAAAAGCGGGGAAGCATATTATCGTCGAAAAGCCCTTGGAAATAACGCTCGATCGCTGCGACCAAATCATTGAGGCGTGCAAAACAGCGGGCGTGAAACTCGCCACCGTCTTCCACAGTCGATTTCATGACTCCAGCCTCACGCTCAAGGAGGCGGTTGATTCTGGGAAATTTGGGCGTCTCACAATGGGCGACGCATACGTGAAATGGTTCCGCTCGCAGCAATATTACGACAGCGGCGCGTGGCGCGGCACTTGGGCGCTCGACGGCGGCGGCGCGCTCATGAATCAAGCAATCCACACGGTCGACCTTCTCACGTGGCTAATGGGACCGGTCGTCGAGATTCGCGCCATGTGCGACTGCCTCGACCATGAGAGAATCGAGGTCGAAGACACTGCGGTTGCCACACTTCGTTTCGCGAATGGCGCACTGGGTGTGATCGAAGCGAGCACGGCGATTTATCCTGGCTACCTCAAAAGGGTTGAACTCCACGGATCGAAGGGTTCCGCGACGATTGAGGAAGAGGACATTGTGCGGTGGGATTTTGCCGAAGAGACGCCCGACGACGCGCAAATCCTCGAAAAGATGAAGAATCGCGTGAGTTCCGGCGGCGGCGCGGCAGACCCCGCAGCCATCGGACATCATGGACACGCTAAATTGTTCGCCGACATGATTCGCGCTATCGAAACCGACTCGGAGCCTAAAATCAACGGTCCCGAGGGAAGACGTTCGGTTGAAATCATCCTCGGAATCTACAAGGCGTCTGAGAGTGGCGAGGCGATAAAGTTGCCGCTCGACTCCGACCCGGTTTTGGGCTATCGCGAGCACAAAGTGCGTCCATAAATAGGGTGCCCTGAGTGGGTTGTCGAAAGTTGGCGTCGAGAGAGAATATCGAGGTTTCGAGGCGAAATTGTCGCGTTCTCTCTTGACGCGATTTCCCTTTTGACGTACAATGAGCAAAGTGTTTTGTGTCAAACAGTAGTATAATGGGAGGGAGTCCTTCATGCGCGGTGTGACGTCGGGTACTTTGGGCAAAATTCGCGGCTTTGTTGATCCCACTGCGCAGGGGAAACTCGCAAAATGGGCGCGGCTTCTGCCGATCATTGCCGCTTATGAGCCAAAATTGAAGGATTTCTCCGACACGCAGATCCGAAAAGAGGGGCTTTCGCTTCGGCATCGTGCGCGCAGTGGGGAGCCGATTCTGCATTTGATTCCCGAGGCGTTCGCTCTTGTGCGTGAGGCGGGGCGTCGCACGCTCGGAATGAGGCACTACGACGTCCAACTTCTTGGAGGAATTGCTGCCGCACATCGGTCGATTATCGAAATGCAGACAGGGGAAGGAAAAACGCTCACCGCGACCGCTCCACTTTTTCTCTACGCCCTCGCGGGTCGGGGAGCGCAGCTCGCCACCGTGAATGATTATCTCGCGAAGCGCGACGCGGAGTGGATGGAGCCGATTTATCGTGCCGTGGGAATGTCGGTGGGGATTATTCAGGCGCAGCAGCAACCCTCCGACCGCGCAAAAGCCTACGCAGCAGACATCACGTACGGCACCGCAAACGAATTCGGGTTCGACTTTCTTCGCGACCGACTTCTTCTGCGCCGCATTCGCGAAGGGCAAAACGACCTCATCGGACAGATGCTCTTCAACCAGCGTGGCGCGTCGGGAGACAAACCCGTTCAACGCGATCCATTTTTCGCCTTGGTCGATGAGGCGGACAGCATTCTGATCGACGAGGCGCGCACGCCGCTCATCATCAGCGCCATTCCGGGGGAGGCGGAGAAAATACAGGTTGCGACGTACACTTGGTGTGCGGAACACGCGCTAGATTTCGTAGAAAAAGAGGATTATGAGTGGGACGACGAGAAGAAGTCGGCAGAACTCACACGCAAGGGGCGGAACAAAGTGCGTGCCATCGAAAAGCCTCCAATCTTGGACACGGTCGGGATGTTCGACCTCTACACGTACACGGAGCGCGCGATTAAGGTTCAGCGCGAGTTCCACCTCGACCGGCAGTACGTCATTCGCGACGGCGAGATCGTGATCGTGGACGAATTCACGGGGCGTCTCTCCGAGGGGCGCAAGTGGCGCGACGGAATCCACCAGGCGATCGAAGCGAAAGAGGGGATCGAAGTCACGGTGGCGACGGGGCAAGCCGCGAGAATTACCATTCAGGATTTCTTCCTCCGCTACGAAAATATCGCGGGTATGACGGGGACTGCGGCAGCGAGTCGAAGGGAATTGAAAAAGATCTATCAATGCAATTTTATTCCCGTGCCGACAAACAAACCGCCGAGGCGAATCAAGCTCCCGACGCGCGTTTTTGGCGACAGCGGAGAGAAATATCGTGCCATCGTGAGCGAGATTGAGGAACTCCATGCCGAGGGGAGACCGGTTCTCATCGGAACTCGTTCGATCGACAAATCGCTTACGATTGCGGAGTTGCTCGACGAGAAGAATATTGAGTACCAAATCCTCAATGCGTATCATGTCGAGGAGGAGGCGGAAATTGTCGCGCGCGCAGGGCAAATTGGGCGCGTCACGGTGTCGACCAACATGGCGGGGCGCGGAACGGACATTCGACTCGGCGACGGCGTGGAAGATTTAGGCGGACTGCACGTTATTTGCACCGAGATGCACGAATCGGCTCGAATCGACCGCCAACTCATTGGACGCTGCGGACGTCAGGGAGACCCCGGCTCGTATCGCCAATATCTTGCGCTCGACGACGAGTTGCTGTTGGCGGGGTTTGGTCCCAAAAAGTCGGAGCGACTCAAAAAAATCGGTGAAAGGGGGGGAAGAAACTTCAATCCTTACGAGTCTCTTTTCAAGAAGGCGCAGAGAAAAGTGGAGCGCAAACACTTCCGCCAGCGCAAAGCGCTCATGTATTTTGAGAAGCAGCGCAAAAAGATGCAGCGCGAAATGGGGCAGGATCCTTATTTGGACTCCACAAATTAAGGCGCATGAACTCTCTCATTTATTGAGCACTCCGCCATTCGATTTATCGCAACGGGTGCCTGCAAATTTAGTGGGTACATTTGGTGAACGAAGGTTTTAAAGGAGTGTTTGGTAACGCCTCCTCGAAACGTTGAATTCAAACAACCACCCATTTCGACACATTTTTTCGCATTTTCCCAGAGAAAAAACTTCACATTTCGCCATCGAGACCATA
>JAUNBK010000151.1 GCA_030527105.1 Planctomycetia bacterium | reverse complement strand
TGATGGGCAGTAACCCGAGCAATTGGAAGGGAGCCAATCTCCCTGTGGAGTGTGTGAGTTGGCATGATTGTGTGAAGTTTTGCGAGAAACTGTCGAAGGAGTCGGGCTTGAAAATCCAACTTCCTACGGAGGCACAATGGGAATATGCTTGCCGTGCCGGTACAACGACGGCATATAGTTTTGGGAATAGTTGCAACGGGCATGAAGTAAATTGCAATGGACAATATCCCTACGGAACGAGCCAAAAAGGACCATATCTCGGACGAACGAGTGAAGTAGGGAAGTATCCCCCGAATGCGTGGGGCTTGTACGACATGCACGGTAACGTGTGGGAGTGGTGCTCGGACTGGTATGGAGCGGATTATTACGATAGGTCGCCAACGAGCGACCCGAAAGGGCCTGATAGTGGTTCGCGCCGAGTGTATCGTGGCGGTTGCTGGTACTACAACGCCGAGTACTGTCGGTCCGCGGACCGGGGCATCAGCGGCCCGGCGGGCTCGCGCAACGGCGTGGGCTTCCGCCTTCTCTTCGTCCCCCCTAGTTCATAGCCATCGCGAAGGCGAAACGAACGAACGCAAGGGGGCGAATGCGGAGCCGCCCCCGAGCAGAGAGTGAGAAGAGCCGTAGCGTTCTCACACACAACGAATTTTCCAATTTTCCCCTTTTTTGTCGCCCCTCCTTGACACAAAAGCAATATGCCGTACACTATGGAGCGCGTTGTGTTGTGCGTCAGGCGGAGTGTATAAAACAAGCGAGATGAATGAAAGATGAATTCCCCACCCAACAATTCCCCCTCGGAGGCGGGGCAGAGAACGGCGTTGCCCGTTGTATCGGCGTGCGATGTGTGCCCGGCGCAAGAGTGCAAGTCGCGCGCGCTCGGAGAAAATTGCCTCCAAAACGCGGACGAAAAAACGCTCCCGAGCGACGTGGCGTGGCGCTCGACTTTTGCGTTTCTCGTGCCGTTGGTGGGAGCTTTCGTCGGGGCGGCAGTCTGCGCGGCAAGTCGATCGGGCACGCTTCAATGGTTGGGGGCGCTCGGTGGTTTTGCGCTTGGTCTCGGTTTTGTTCTCCTGATAAAGAGGTTTTGGTATGAAAAATAGCGATTCAGCTCTCACTTTTGAAAGGGGCGTGCATCCAGACGACGCGAAAGAGTGGTCGCGCGAGTCGGCAATCGAAGTTTTGCCCCTCCCGGAAGAGCTACGGATTCCGTTGCTCCAGCACGTTGGGGCGCCAACGACCGCGTGCGTTCAACTTCGTGAGTCGGTCTCCTTTGGTCAAAAGATTGCGGAGCGTCCCGGATTTATCTCCGCGAACATTTGCGCGCCGTTGCCTGGAGTGGTGAAACGCTTCGTCTCCGTCACGATTCCAAACGGTCGTCACGTCCCGGCGATTTCCCTGAGCGTGACGCGCGATGGAGAAAATCCCTTCGACACGGAGGCGCTCTTGCAAAAACTCCGCACACCGGGGGCGTTCTCTCTCGACGCCTTTGAGCCTCGCCAGATTCGCGACGCAGTTGATGCGGCAGGGATTGTTGGCTTGGGTGGCGCCGCTTTTCCCACGCACGTCAAACTCTCCCCGAAAGAGGGTACAAAAATCGACATCCTCTTGGTGAATGGGTGCGAGTGCGAGCCTTATCTCACGGCGGATTATCGGCTCATGATCGAAGCTCCCGAGGCGATCATCTCCGGCGCGCGCCTTGCGGCAAAAGCGATTGGCGCTCCGAAGGTCGTCATTTGCGTTGAAGATAACAAACCCGACGCGATTTCGAGTTTGCGTGAGAAAATTTCGGATGAGATTGCGGAGGAAGTTGCGATTCAACCCATGCTCACGAAGTACCCACAGGGTGGCGAGAAGCAGTTGATTTTTGCCGCGACGGGGCGCAAGGTACCGGTGGGCAAACTCCCCAGCGACGTGAACGTCGGGGTGATCAATGTCGGAACAGCAGCCGCCGTCGCCATGAAGATGCTGCACGACGTCCCACTCACTCATCGAATCATCTCCGTGACGGGCGGTGGGATTGTGCGACCGGCGAATATTTTCGCACCAATCGGCGTCTCGATTCGCGAGTTGGTCGATTATTGCGGCGGCTTGAAGGATTCCGCCCAGCGTGTCGTTGTGGGTGGACCAATGATGGGTTTCTCCATTGGGTCGCTCGATATCCCCGTGACGAAGGGCGTGAGCGGAATCACGATTTTGACGCACGACGAGATTCAATCGATGCGCCAAACGAGTTGTGTGCGTTGCGGGCGCTGCGTCTCGGCTTGTCCCATGAATCTCATACCAACGCGTCTGGCGCAGGCAGCGCGAAGCGGTGAGTGGAATTTGTTCCAAAAATACCACCCATTTGCGTGTATCGAGTGCGGCTGCTGCGCGTTTAGTTGCCCCGCCGCGATTCCTCTCGTGCAGCTTATTCGAATGGGGAAAGTCCAAGTTCAAAAGAATCAGAGAAAAGAGAACGCGGCGAAAAAATAGCCATGCGCGCGCCCTTTTCGACTCACACAAACGAATCAACAAGGCGTCGAAAGACATCAAAACGAACGAATTATGAAGATAATGGAAGTTGCAAGTTCTCCCCACGTGAATTTCGAGGGCTACTCCACGCGGAGCATGATGTGGGACGTGATCATCGCTCTCGCCCCGGCAGTTTTCGTGGCGGTGTGGTATTTTGGTTGGAGTGCCGTCGAGCAGATTGGTTTGTGCGTTCTTTCGTGCATGGTTTTTGAGGCGTTTTTCTCGTTCCTTCGGGGGCGAAAACCGACTCTCGACGACGGTTCCGCCATTCTCACGGGGCTGATTTTAGGGCTATCCCTCCCGTGGAGCGCTCCCTGGCAAGCTCCGGTCTTTGGATCGCTTATTGCCATCGGCGTGGGAAAAATGGCGTACGGTGGTTTGGGACAAAACATCTTCAACCCCGCCATGGTTGGGCGCGCGTTTATCATGATCAGCTTCGCCTCCGCAATGGGGAGTGGAGCCTACGTCGTCACGCAGCACGAGAACTCCATTCTCACGCGGCCGACGCCTATGACGATGCTCAAGGACACGTCCGACTCTGGAATCGCTAAATTTATAGACTCCGAGTCCTTTTTGCGCGCGCTTCGTGGCGAGCGGAACGGCTCCCTTGGCGAGGCGAGCGTTTTCGCACTGGTGTTTGGAGGGTGCTTTCTCCTCATGAGAAAGACGATTTCGTGGCGCATTCCGATCTCCATGCTTGCGACGATTTTCGTCCTAGGCGCGTTGGTTTCTCCCTTGGAGCATCCGATGGAGTATGGTCTTGCGCATCTTCTCAACGGCGCGGCACTTTTGGGAGCGTTTTTTATCGCGACGGATCCCGTCACGAGTCCGATCACGCCGCGAGGAAAGATTTATTTCGGCATCGGTGTCGGAGCGCTCACCATGCTCTTCCGCCTCTTCAGTGGCTACCCGGAGGGCGTGATGTTCGCGGTTCTCCTCATGAATGCGGTCGTTCCTTTTTTGAACAATATGACCATACCAAAACCATTTGGCGCCGAGAATCCTTCTGGTTCCACGTGTCGCCGCTGTCAATTGGGATTAAAAAAGGTGGGAGTTAATTGTGGGAGTAAAAAAGAAAAATGACAAAAAACGAAGATAATTCAAACACACAGACCGACGAAATTTCGACCAAAGAGAGCTATTTGGGGCAGGCGTGGTTGGTGATCGTCCTCTCCGTCGTCTCGGCGGCGCTTTTGATTTGGGTCGATTTCTCGTTGCGCGACAAGATTGCCGAGAATCGAAAACGAGAAACGTATCGACAAATCCCTGATTTAGTCCCCGGCTCCTCCGAGGCGCAGACTCAAGAGATTTCGATTTCCGATTCGAAAGGGCGACCCGTCAAGATTTATCTTGCGCGCGGTCCGCAGAACGAAAATCTCGGGTGGGTTTTTCCCGCGTCGGGTTCAGGATTTGGCGACAACATCGCGCTTTTGGTTGGTCTGGATATCAACGTGGAAAAGATCAACGGGATTTATGTTCTCGATCAAAAAGAGACGCCCGGGTTGGGGAATTTCATCACGGATTACGATCGTTTTCGACGGCATTTCGAAAACAAGAGCGCATCGGAGCCGCTTTTGGTGACGAAAGGGAAGCCGATTGGGAACGAAGTGCCGGCACTCACGGGTGCCACAATTTCGTCCCAAGCCGTGTGCGACATCGTGAATTCTGCGGTGGGAGAGTATCGCGACTCCGCGCTTCGTGAACTTCAAAAACTCTCGACGGAAGAAAAAAATAACCCAGAAACAAATGAAAATTTTTGAGAATACAAGAAAATGAGCGAATTACCCCGAGCAAGTCAGCGTTTTTTCAACGGGATTTTCCCTGAGAATCCAACGTATCGTCTCCTTTTAGGAATGTGCCCTACCCTCGCCGTGACGAACGGCGTGCAGGCGGCGCTCACCATGGCGGCGGCAACGACTTTCGTCCTCTTTTGTTCGAATATCATGATCAGTCTCATGAGGCACCTCCTTCGTCCTCACGTGAGAATCCTCGTTTTTACGCTCACGATTGCGACGTTTGTGACGATTGCCGACCGATTTTTAGCCGCCTTTTTGCCCGAAATGAGCAGAGAGTTGGGACCTTATATCCCGCTCATCATCGTTAATTGCATTATTATTTCGCGTTGCGAGGCGTGTTCCTCGCTCCAGAATTGTTTCATCTCCGCCATGGACGCGCTTGGCGTCGGGATCGGGTTCACGCTGGGGCTTGTTTCGATCGCGACCGTTCGTGAGATTTTGGGCGCGGGGACGTGGTTCGGCATGGTCGTTTTGCCTCCCACGGCATGGGAGCCTTGGGCGATTATGCTCCTTCCCCCCGGCGCGTTTCTCACGCTTGGGGTGCTTCTCGCGATCGTGAATCATTTGACAACTCGAAACAAACAAGAAACAAAGGAAGGGTAGGACGAAACGATGGATTATATTCTCGAACTTTTCCTCGTCATCGTGACGACCGCCGTGATTAATAACTTCATTTTGAAGTATTTCGTGGGAATTTGTCCTTTTCTCGGCGTTTCGAAAAAAATCAGCACCGCGTTCGGAATGGGCATGGCCGTCACGTTCGTTATGGGAATTGCTGCGTTTCTATCGTGGACGCTCACGTATTTCGTTTTGCGCCCCGAGGCTCCGCTCCCCGCGCTGGTTTGGCGTCTCTGCGGAGGCGATCCCGCAACGACACTCGACCTTTCGATTTTGTCCTATTTGGCGTACATTTTCGTAATTGCGTCGAGCGTTCAATTCGTCGAAATGTACGTGCGAAAGTTTTTCCCACCGCTCTACAAAGCGTTTGGAGTTTTTCTTCCGCTCATCACGACCAACTGCGCGATCCTTTTCGCGTGCATCGAAATCCTCAAAAACCTCCAAGACCCCACGCGCCTTTGGGGTCTCGATTTTGCTCTCGCCTACGCGATTGGCGGCGGATTGGGATTCACTCTCGCCATCTCTATCATGGCGGGGATTCGCGAGGAACTCGAAATGAGCGACATTCCGAAACCGTTCCAAGGCGTAGGAATCGCGCTTCTCACGGCGTCTATTCTCTCCATGGCGTTCATGGGTTTCACGGGTGTGGACAAAGGGTTGTCGAATGCCCTACTTTCCCAGCGAGGTGCGACCGATTCGGCGACGGATTCTGAAGCGGGTTCGGACGCGACACCA
>JAUNBK010000033.1 GCA_030527105.1 Planctomycetia bacterium | reverse complement strand
AATGCGAAAAAATGGGTCGAAATGGGTGGTTGTTTGAATTTATGATTTTGAGGAGACGTTCTCAAACTCTCCTTCAAAAAACCTTCGTCCACCAAATGTACCCACTAAATTTGCAGGCACCCACAAGCGCCAGTATACCGGTGGGGGTAATTGACTTCTCGCCCCGTATCGAGTAAAATCTTATTGGGGGAGCAGAATTTTCGTCCCACGCGCGTTTCGCTTTTTCCCTTTGCCAGGGCATGGGGGTGGTACGTGGTGGAATCAGGCTCCTTCCGCAGACATCATATTGTAGGAGTTCTTATGAAAAAACGATTATCGACGTCCGTCCTCTGGCTGTCCCTCGTGTGCGTGGCGTTTGGTGTGTATGGGGAAAGTGCGAAAGACGGGGTGGATTCTCCGAGACTCAATGGAGATTATGTCGCGGTCGTCTCGAACGAAACCGCTGACGATGCGGCTTGGAAGTCGGTCGTCCAAGCGCTTGAGGAAAAGTACGACGCCAAAGTCGTTCGGTACTCAAATGCCGATGTGGGTGGGGCGCTTGCCGAGCTTCAAAAGTTGCGCCCGCGATACGTCTGCTTCGTCGCGCAAGCTGGCGAGGCGACCGGGGCGTTCGTCCAAACGGTTCATCGTCTCACGCGTGCGATCGATGAGGATCCTTATACCGACTGCATCTGGGCGATTCTCACTGGGTACGACGCTGAGGATGCGCTGCGTATCGTGCGCGAAAAGCCGTTCCAAGTGCGACGAGTGCTCGCCGCGACGCCTCTTGTGCTCGATTGCGCGGAGGCTGGCGTCTGGTTTAGCGAAGGAACGAAAAATGAGAAGTGGGTGAAAGAGCCAGGCGAGGAGCCGCAAAGAGTCCAAGGTCCCGACGATCCGACGGAAGAGTTGGTCGGTCTCTTTAATTCTGGCAAGTGCGACCTGTTTATCACGTCCGGGCACGCGTCCCAACGCGATTGGAACATCGGCTACGCGTACCCAGCAGGACGATTCGTGTCGCAATCCGGGGGAAAGCTCGCGGGTTTGACGCTCGACCGACGAACGTTGCCGATTGAGAGTTCGGCGCCGTGTATTCATCTTGCCGTGGGGAATTGTCTCATTGGCAATATTAATAGTACCGACAACTGCATGGCGCTTGGTCTCATCCACAGCGCGGGCGTCCGCCAAATGGTGGGCTACGTCGTTCCGACGTGGTTCGGATACATGGGTTGGGGACTCAACGACTATTTCTACCTCCAGCCCGGTCGTTATACCGTTGCGGAAGCCTTTTTCGCCAACGGGCAGGCGCTCATTCATCGTCTCGAGACCGCAGTGCCGGGCATCAATCGAACGATCAACGAGGCGAAAGGAGAGCGCCTCTCGCTCACGCTTTCTCCCGCTGCTCAAGAGTTGGGCGTCAAACCTGGAGATATTCGGGGACTTCTTTTTGATCGCGATGTCGTTGCGATTTATGGCGACCCGGCATGGAACGCGCGGATGCTCGATGGGCAAAACGAGTGGGAGCAAAACCTCAGCGTGGCGGATGGCGAGGCGGGAGAGAAAGTCTTCACGATCACGCTCGTTCGGAAGCCGTTCGACAACACCGACAACAACGGATCGCAACGAGGGAATCGACCTTTCATCATTTTCCTTCCCGATCGACTGACTCAGGCGGAAGACGGAAGCGTCCCGACAACGATTCTCGAGGGCGAGGCGTTCAAGCCAATGATTGCGGACGATTTCGTTCTCATTCCGCGTTTCAACCTCGAAATGGGGAAAGAGTATAAGATTAGATTCTCGGCTAAAGTACGCTAGTTTGGCTGCGTCCGCCGCTCATTCAAATTGACGACATGCTCTTGGACTTTCACGACGACCCGCAAGCCGTCGTGAAATCCGTAGCGCATAAGCTCCAACAGCGGACGGAACAGGAATTTTCAACGAGAAGCGTTAAAACTCTTTCTCGATGAAACTCGTGTACCCCTGCGCGTTGATGAAGACCGGATGGCGCAAAATGTCCATCTGACGCGAGATCGACGTCCGAATCCCCTCGATACGGAATTCCGCAAGCGCGCGAAGCATCCGAGCAATCGCCTCGGAACGATCCGCACCACTCACGATGAGTTTGCCAATCATTGAGTCATAATATGGCGAGACCGTGTAGCCCGCATGAACGTGCGAGTCGAAACGTACCCCGACGCCGCCCGGTGGGTTCCAAAACGTGATTTTGCCAGGCGACGGCGCGAAATTGAAGTTCGGGTCCTCCGCGTTGATCCGACACTCGATCACGTGCCCACGCGGAACAATATCTTCCTGCGAGAAAGGAAGCGCCTCTCCCGCCGCCACCAAAAGCTGCGCCTTGATGAGATCGACACCCGTGAGCATCTCGGAGACGGGGTGCTCCACCTGAATCCGCGCGTTCAGCTCGATAAAATAGAAGTTCTCGTCCTGATCGACAACAAATTCGATCGTGCCGGCATTAAAATAGCCCGCCTCTTTGACGAGTTTGACGGCAGCGGCGCACATGGCGACACGCGTCTTCTCGCCAATGTGCGGAGATGGAGACTCCTCGATCAACTTCTGATGCCGGCGCTGCATGGTGCAATCGCGCTCGTACAAATGAACGACGTTCCCAAACGTGTCGGCAATCAACTGCACCTCGACGTGCTTCGGGTTCTCGATGTACTTCTCGATGTAGACGTCGCCATTTCCAAACGCGCCCTTCGCCTCTTGCTGCGCCTGAACGAAAGCGCCCCTCATTTCGTCGTCGTTATAAGCGAGCCGCATTCCTCGTCCGCCGCCGCCAGCCGTGGCTTTGATGAGGACGGGATACTTGAATTGGTGCGCGATTTCGATCCCCTCTTCGACAGAGTCGACAATCCCGTCGCTCCCGGGCACGGTCGGAATCCCCGCCTTTTTGGCAAGAGTCCTGGCTGTGTTTTTGTCGCCCAACATAGCCATGGCTTGGTGCGAGGGACCGATGAACTCAAACCCACACTCGCGACACACCTCGGCAAAATGGGCGTTCTCGGAGAGCAAGCCGTAGCCGGGATGGATCGCTTGGACGTTCCCCACCTCGGCAGCGCTGATGATGCGGTCGATTTTCAGGTAGCTGTCGGAGACTTTTGCGGGACCAATGCAGATTCTCTGATCCGCCAAATTGAGGTACTCGGCACTGCGGTCCGCCTCGCTAAAGACGGCAACGGTTTCGATTCCCATCTCACGACAAGTGCGGAAGATTCGCAAAGCGATTTCCCCACGATTCGCGACCAAAATTCTTTGAAACATAAACTTTCCTCTGACTTCTGGCGCTTAACCCTTCGTGTCGACTTTGAAAAGCGGCTGCCCGAACTCGACCGCGTCGCCATCCTGAACAAGCACCGCAACAACCTTGCCCGAAAGCGTGGCGGGGATCTGATTCATCACCTTCATCGCCTCGACGATACAGACGGTCTTGCCTTCCGCGACACGGTCTCCAACGTTCACGAACGCGGGAGAATTTGGGTTCGGTTTAGAATAAAAGGTGCCAACGATGGGACTCGTGATGCACTCCACTCCCACCTCTTGAGGCGCGGCAGGCGCAGGCACCTCGGAAACAGAAGGCGCGGTGGCTGCAAGAGTCGGAACCGGAGCCACTGCCGGAGAAACAACCCCCTCCGGCACCGCAAACGCAGTACCACGCTTGAGGAGAATGTGCATTTCCCCTTGGCGAAGCTCCATCTCCGACAAGTCAAAATCCTTCATCAACTGGACAAAATCACGCACTTTCGGGACATCGAACACCTCGCTCCGAGAGCCAGACGTCGACTTGCCTGATGGTTGGTTTGATCCCATATTCTTATCTTTCGCTATTTATCGTGTGGTTAAATGGTAACGTCACTAAGCTCATTTCCGAGTGTCGTCAGGACTTCGCACCCGTCACGCGTGACGAGAACATCATCCTCAATGCGAATCCCACCCCACTCGGGGATATAAATCCCAGGCTCAACCGTGACGACCATCCCCGCCTTGAGAACGGTGGAGGAAGAAGCCGAGAGAGAGGGAGCTTCGTGGACTTCTACTCCAATGCCATGACCCAGCCCATGAGTGAAGTTATCGCCATAGCCACAACGACGAATGTAGCTTCGAGCTACGTCGTCAATCGTCGCACACGAGACTCCAGGACGAATGGCATCAATCGCCTTCCTCTGCGCGTCCAAGACAATTTTGTATATCTTGGCGAAATTACTCGGTGTCTCGTCGCCATAGACGAGGACGCGGGTCGAATCGCTCACGTAGTCATCGACCCTCGCTCCCCAATCAATGAGGAGGGTACCCGCCGCACCGAGGCGCGTATTTCCAGGAACAGCATGGCAGTGGGCGGCGTTTTGCCCCACCGCAACGATCGTGGGAAAAGAAGGAGCCTGCGCGCCGTTCTCCCGCATGAGAGTCTCCAGACGCCGTGCAACGTCAAGCTCGGTCGTTCCTCTTCGCCTCTTCTTCGCCAATTCGTCCTTCAGCGCGAGAAAAGCAGTCTCTGCAACAGAGATTGCCCGACGAATCGCTTCAATTTCGCCCACCTTTTTCACTTGCCGAATGGTCTCGATCACGTTTTGCAACGGGGTCATTCGCTCCTCCAGGCGACTCTGAAGCGAAAGCGCAAATGAGTACGTAATAGAGTTTCCCTCAACCGCCAAGAGCGCGCTCTCCGAAGGAACAAGATCTCTAAACGTCTTCACCACAAGCTCAGACAGAGGACCGTTGCGGAGCACATAGCCCAGACCAGGCGCTTCCCTTTCGACCTGAAGCGGAAAACGCCCGTCCGTCAGGAGTCGGTCTCCCTCGACGCTAATTATGAGCGGACAGTCTCCGCCCGTGAAACCGGTGAGCCACCGGACGTTTGTGTCGTTCGTAACCAACAAGGCATCAACCTCGAGCTGACAAAGCCGTCGGCGTACTTTGTTGCGACGCAGGATATGGATATCTACCATTTTGCCTCCCCTAAAAATCTGATAAACACGGTTGATTATAACATGTTTTACGCAAGAAACAAGCGGGGGTGGAGCAGAGGAAACAAAAGAGGGTGCCCTTGATTTTTGGTAGTTAAAATAGGTAAAGAAGGTTTTTTGGTTCACCCGAGCCGAGAACGGAACGAAACGCAGCTCTGGATGAAGTGCCAAGCGATTCTCCCTTCCGTCTGGAACTACGTGCTACGCCCTTCGTTCTCGGCTCCGTAGAATTCTTGAACGCAGACTTTTTTTGAAGGCACCCCAAAGGACGCAAAATCCACCAGCCCCCCCTTTCTTTTCTGAGAAACATCCTCTATAATGCCGATTTACACGTGAATTTTCCCCTTTCATCAAGAATAACGAGAATCATGGTTCGACATTTTATCAACGAGTTTCAGGATCAAGAATCCATCAATCAGGTTTTTCGCGCAGGCAACAAGCTGCTGCGACCGAATCGCAACGGTGAAACGTATCTCCAGGTCGATCTCTCCGACAAAACCGGCTCGCTCACGGCGCGTCTGTGGAATGCGGGCGAGAGTGTGTATAATTCCTTCGAAAATGGAGATTATATTCAAGTCGAAGGGAAAACGCAAATTTTTCAGGGCGCGATGCAAATGATTGCGAAGAAAATTCGTCGCGTTGAGGCAAGCAACGTCGATGAGGACGATTTTCTTCGAATCCCAAGCGTGAAGTCGGACCAGCTCGTCGTAAAAATGTCGGAGATGCTGCGGAATTTGCGTGATCCAAACCTCAACGCGCTTGCGGAGTGCTACCTCATGGACGCGGATTTCATGCAGAAGTTTTGCGTCCTGCCAGCTGGAGTCAAACACCACCATGCGTACTTCGGCGGTCTCATTCAACACACCCTCACGATGATGGAGGCTGCGCAAAAATTGAGCGCTCTCTATCCGAAACTCCATCCCGAACTCCTCATCTTTAGCGCCTTCCTCCACGATACGGGCAAAACGGAGGAACTCGCTTCCGATCCGGAATTTTCCTACACAGACGAGGGGCAGCTTCTGGGGCACATTGCACTTGGACTTCGGATTTTGGACGCGAAAATCGTCGAAGCGGAACGTCTCTCTGGCGAAACCTTCCCACCGGAGGTCGCCAAGCATCTTCGGCACATTATCGCAAGCCATCATGGTGAGTACGAATATGGCAGTCCAAAACTCCCAATGACGCTCGAAGCGATGGCGCTCCACTGCCTCGATATGCTCGACTCGAAGCTCGCCGCCTTCGATCAGGTGATTAACGAGGATCTGAATTCTTCCAGCCCTTGGACACTCTTCGTTCCCACGCTGCAACGCAAGTTGTACAAAAAAGAATTGTAGTACGTGTCCATTTTTTCCACCGATTCATTGTTCCCTTATAGAGAAAGACATAGGTAGGAATCCTTCATGCGCGTTTTTTTGATGTGTTGCACTTGTGTGACGTTTTTGTTCATGTCGTTTGAATCCATGCCGTTTGCGCGAGGAGACGAGGGTTGTTCTTATCGCGTCACGTGGGAGACGCCGAGTGGCGATTGGCGTGGCTCCGTCCCGCTGGGCAATGGAGAAGTGGGGGCAAACGTTTGGGTCGATGAAGAGGGGAATCTTGGATTCTTCATTTCGCGAACCGATGCGCTTGATGAATTCGGGCGTCTCGTCAAAGTCGGCGGAGGATTCATTCGTTTGGACTTTGGGGATGCGTCGCCTGAGGGGAAGCTCGAAGCGTTTCGCCAGTCGTTGGAGGTGCGCGAAGGAGCGCTCATCGTTCGATACGGATCGGAGGGCGAAAGCGTTAAAATGAGAGCGTGGATCGACGCCTACCGACCAGTATTGGTTGTCGAGATCGACACGGAGTTGGTGTGCGACACGATTTTCGAGAACCACATCTGGCGCACCTCGCCTGGCGCACTCGTTCCTAGCGTCGGGGCAAGCGATTTTCATCGACTGACAAAGACTCCCATCCGCGTTGTGCCGGATCAGATTTTGACGCAGGCGCAAAGTGGCGACGCGCGCGTGGGGCACCTTCATCATAACGCGCAGACGCCCGGGTTCGACGAAATTGCACGCACTCAGGGAATGGACGATTTTCCACGCAAAAATCCTCTTTTGCATCGAACATTTGGAGCTTTGGTCTCCGCTCAGGGAGAAACGCGCCGCGAGTCGGACGTTGCCCTGCGTTCGATTGGCAAAAAGCGTCACGTCTTTGAAATTGTCGCAACCTCAGAGTGTCCCGCGACGGTGGAAGAATGGCTTCAAAACACCTCCGCTACGCTCGATCAGGCGCAAAAGCTCCCACTCGCAAAGCGTCGCGAGGCGCACGTCCAATGGTGGAGCGATTTTTGGGGGCGAAGTTGGATTCATCTTTCCCAAGGCACCCTCCCTGTCGAGTCGCCGAAAAGGGTTCCTGAGTTCTATACGAAGCACGCGCACGAGCTGCGCCTCGGGCTGGATTCAGAGGGGAAAAGTCGCTTCAGGGGCGAGCTAGTCCATTTCTCAGTTGCAAGTCGAGGGATTCTGGGCGAGAAGATTGTCTTCCAAACGGACAAACCAAAGTGCGAGACAATTGATGGGTCGAATGCGTGGGAATTCCCCCAGAGTGGCGTCCTGAAGGTGGTTTTTCGTATGCCCGAGACGCTCAATGCGCGGGATTTCGAGCGTTTGTTCGATAAAATCACGGCAGGGAAAACGGACGGATTCCTTCTCGACATTTCGCCTCGCGGGGAGTTGAGACTCATTGTGGGGCGCGAGAACTATTTCTCGAAGCAGAAACTTGCGCCAAGCGAGAAGCATACCATTGAGTTTCATTTCGATACGCATCGCGAGTCGGTCGACGTTCTTCTTGATGGCGTCGTGGTCGTGCAACATACCGACGCGGGTAAGAATAGGGATGTGGACGAACCGTTCCTTCTCACGCAATCGTATTTGCTCCAACGATACGTGGAGGCGTGCGCCGGGCGAGGAAATTTCCCCATATACTTCAATGGTTCGATTTTCGCGGTGCCGTATCAAGATGAGCCAGCTTTTGCGGATTATCGACGCTGGGGGACGGGATATTGGTGGCAAAATACGCGTTTGCCATATTATTCGATGTTCATGTCGGGAGATTTCGACCTGCTTCAGCCGTTCTTTGATCAATATGCTGCACTTCTGCCGCTTTGCGAATATCGAACGAAAAAATATCTCGGCGTCGAGGGCGCGTTCTATCCCGAGTGCATTTACGCATGGGGGGATATTTTCCCCGACACCTACGGCACCACGCCTTGGGACAAAAGGCAAGATCGACTTCAATCGAGTCGTTGGCACAAGTGGGAGTGGGTGAGCGGATTGGAGCTTGCGTTTCTCATGCTCGAGTATTATGAATTCTCCGGCGATGAGAAATTCCTGCGCGAAAAAGCTCTCCCTGTCGCAACGGCAACACTTCGATTTTTCGATGAATTTTACCCCCTCGACGCCGAGACAGGGAAGTGGAGAATGTCTCCCTCTCAAGCGCTCGAGACTTGGTGGGATTGTCTCAACCCCATGCCGGAGATTGCCGGCGCGCAAGCGGTGGTCGAAAAATTGCTCGCTCTCTCCGACAAAATCACGACGCAAGAAGAGCGCGAGTATTGGAGCGGAATCCAATCGAGAATCCCACCTCTTCCGACGTGGGTCGACGACAATGGCGTGGAGCGACTCGCGCCAGCTCAAGAATTCCGTCGCAAGCAGAATATCGAGAATCCCGAGTTGTACGCCGTCTTCCCATTTAGAAGGGTGTCGTTCGAGAAAGAGGGGCGCGAACTTGCGATCAATGCGCTCCACCATCGTTGGGACCGTGGCGCGCTTGGTTGGAGGCAGGAGGATATCTTCATGGCGTACCTCGGCTTGGCGCAAGAAGCGCGCGAGTACTTGGTCGAACGGGCGCTAAAAGTGGATCCCAACTCTCGTTTCCCCGCTTTTTGGGGGCCAAATTACGATTGGACACCAGACCAATGCCATGGCGGCGTGCTGACGAAGGGAGTGCAAAGCCTCATTATGCAGACGGACGGGGAGAAAATATTCCTCTTCCCCGCATTTCCCAAGGAATGGAACGTTGAATTCAAGCTGCACGCGCCGCAAAACACAACGCTGGAGGGTGCGCTCCACGATGGTTCCTTGCGTCTGTGCGTCTCGCCACCCGAGCGACAAAGGGACGTGATTATCGTTCCGACTTGGATTCGGATGGACTCAAACACCTCCGCGCCGTGAGAATGAACGGACGTCTGCGGGAGAGCAAGAACCACAGAGGGTGAAGAACCACGGAGGGGTCGAACGATAAATAGCTTCGTCCGTCCGTGGTTCTTTCGAACCCCAAGCACGCTCGTCGCGCGAAAAAAGAGCCTATTTCGTCAAATCGGTCGTTTTCTTCGGATCAATACGAACTTCATCATCTTCGCTCTCGTTCGTTCCCTCATCTTCCACCTCAGCATCAGCATCCTGATCGGACGCCTCGTCGTCAGGCTCAGGAAGAGGAGCCGTTTGGGTACGCACTTTGAAGGGCTTCTGATTCAAAAAATCTTCAACCTGTCCGCGAATTTCTTCCGGGAGGATGTCCAAGTCGCCCGAGTTGGTCTCGAAGACCTCGCCATCCCATTCGACCCGAAGCTGCGCAGGCTCGTTGTTGCGCTCTTCCACCGTGATTGAAAGTTGCTTTCCGTCGCGAATGACGACCATCGTCCGACTCGTATGACGCTGCATCCCGGGACCGTTTGGCGCCAACGGAATCTGAATGTTGGGGACCTCGATATTCGGCACCTCAATGTTCGGCGCGCCGTTGTTTGGCGCGATTTGGATACGAATCCCACCGTTGCCATCGCGAAGTTCCTTAATCATGTCCGTGATTTCTTGCGGCAGTCCCTCGGGCAACTCGATATCAAACGGCGGAATCCCACCGTTCTCCTGCCACCTTTCGGGGACTTGCATCGGAATCGTGCCCGGCGCGGGAATCAAGCGGAAATTTTGTTTCCCCTGATTCGGCACCATCGGCACCAACGGAATCTCTTGTTTCTCGGGCGTCACTTCGATCGTTTCTTTCGCACCAGCGCGCAAGATTTCGAATTGGAGCGTCTTCCCCTCGCACTCACGCACGATTTTGACGACCTCTTCGCCCTGCTTGAGTTCCACTCCGTTGAGCTTGAGGAGAATGTCGAAATTCTTCAAGCCAGCTTTGTCTGCCGGAGAGTTTGGGAAAATCCTCATGGCAAGCACGCCTTGATTTTCACCCAAGGTTGTTTTTGGAATCTGCGCGCGAATCGCCTCCAGGACGGGAGCGACCTCAATGCCGACGACCCATCGCGTAGGAGCTTCTTGCGCCGCATCCGCCTCGGCATTCTCCGCATCGCCCTTGGGCGCGGACGGCGTCTGGTCGGCATCCTCCAACACGATCTTCTCCTCCACGACCTGCATCGGCTTGAGCAATTTTTCGCCAAACGCTTGCAGTTTCTCGTTCGAGTACGCCCACGCGAACATCAACCCGCTCAAAAAGAGCAGAAAAACAACTTTTCTCATATCAAACCTCCAAGTACAATTTTTTAACCAACGAACATCAAGTGTTTTTCATGATAAGCCAGTCTCCCAAGGCGGGAGAAATCCGGCAGATCGTGAATAAAATTCTCGCCTTCCACGGCAAAATGAGTTCTCTCTTTCCGCGTTTTGCCGCGTCGAGAATCGCTTTGACTAAAACTTCCGGTCGCAACTTTCGAACTTTGACGCCCGCTCCAGGACGCCGCGCGCTCTCCGGGAGATCCTCCAGCCCCTCGAGCGGATAAAGTCGTTCCGTCTCTCGGTGGATAGGTCCGGGACAAACCAACAAGACCTTGAGTCCCTCGGCACCAAGTTCCAATCGAAGTTGTTGAGAATACGCAGCAACAGCGTGTTTCGAAGCGGGATAAGCCCCCGTCCAACGCGACGCCGCCATAGAAGCGAGCGACCCGATATTGACGACGTGCCCGCGCGACTCAAGGAGCATGGGGAGAAATTTTTGCGTGACACGAACGAGTGCGATAAAATTAAGCTCCATCACGCTTGCAAAATGCTCCGCCGAGCAGGACGCCAGCTTGCCGCGGTCCGTTCGCCCCGCAACGTTGATGAGCGCATCCAATCTTCCGAACGTTATACGAATATTCTCGACCAGTTGTTCGACACTCTTTTCCTGCGTGACGTCGACGGCAAAACCCATGCAGCTTCCACCAGATCCGGATTTTTCTCCCTCGTCGGAGAGCATTTCGACCGTTTTTTCGACCATCTCAGGTTCAAGAGCCGCCACGACCACACGCGCCCCCTCTCGCACAAAAGCGGTGGCTAATTCATAACCCAAGCCACTAGACCCACCCGTGACGAGGACGACTTTCTGATTCCAATACGATTTCATTCGACTGCCATTCAACTGTTTTTCTTCGTTTTTTTGCCCTTTTGCTTCTCCTCCAAAAGCCCCGTGAGCTGCCGCAGCGCGCGCAATTCCGCACTCGTGAGCGGACGATACGCACCGACCGGCATCCGTCCGAGTTTCACGGGACCGACCGAGATTCGCACTAAGTCCAAAACATTGTGCCCAAATTTCGCCAAAATGCGCCGAATCTCTCGATTCCGTCCCTCACGCAGCGTGATTTCCAGCATGGCGGATCCGTCTTTATACACGTGGCGGATACGCACCTCATCCGCCTTCATCACGCCATCCGAAAGATGAACGCCGTGCATGATTTTCGAAATTTCCTCCTTCGTCGGCACGCCAGAAACACGAACGCGATACACCTTGGACACTCCGTAGCTCGGGTGAGTGAGTCGATTCGCCAACTCGCCATCGTTCGTGATAAGAAGGAGTCCCTCGCTATGCAAGTCCAAACGCCCGACCGGGAAAAGACCAAGGTCTTTCTCGCCAATAAAGTCGATCGCGCGCCGCCGACCGCCAGGATCCTCGTTGGAGCAAATCACGTTTTTGGGCTTGTTGAGCGCATAATACGCCTTTTTTTGTGGAAGTCGAACGAGTTCGCCATCGAGATGAATCGTCTGCGTGGGGAGGACGCGTGTCCCAAGTTCCGTGACAACCTCGTAATCAATCGTAACGCGACCAGCAAGGATAAATTCCTCGCAATCGCGCCGACTTCCGAACCCCGCCTGAGCGAGAATTTTTTGGAGCCGCACGCCCGACGAGGAATCCGCCTTGGTACCCGACGCGCGCCGTTTGGGTGCAGAAGGTTTGGCTGCCGACGTTTTGGACGTTGTTGCTCGGAGCGTTGTTGCTCGAGTCGACGTTCGCCCACGATTCCTCGAGGAAGCGTTTGTTCTCGCGCCCGATCGGAAGTCTTTTGGTCGTTTTTTCCCTGCGCGCTCCCCACTTTCGTCCATTTCGACAAACTCGACCGAGGGAAGATGAATGACGCCGTCGTCTTCGTCCGCCTTGAGGAAATGGAGCGGATTGGGACGCTGCTCAAACGACTTTTTTGCACCGCGCGGCGGCTTTGCGACGGATTTTGCCGAGGGATTTTTGAACGCTTTCGCTCGACCTGCCGGCCCCGGATTTCGTGGAGCCTGCCCACGGCGTGGATTGGATTTAGCCATTTGTATGTTTTAGTTTTTGAATAAGGGACAATCGTATTGAAGAGACACGTGAGCGCGAACGTCGACACTTCGTACCTTCCGCTTCGTGCGCGAAGTACACAAACGCCTACGATTGTACAACAAACGCCTCCCCGCGTCAAGGGGGATGGCGAATTTCTCGAAAAAAAGAAAAAAGGCACCCGACCCTCCCCAATTGGAACCATTTTGAGGAAAGTTTCGCGCAGATTTCAACCCGCGCGAAAGGGAAATAATCGCTAATTGTCCGTTCGGAACGGCGTGGCGGGGAGACCATCCGAGGAATAAAGGTTGAACTCCGCAGGATTCTGCACCCACGCGAAACGAACGAATTTCGGCTCCGGAACGTCTTTCGACGTCAGCTCCACCGTCTCTTTCGCGACGATTTTTGCGTCCGCCCAATAGAACTTTTTGTCCGCCCCAGCCAGCGCGAAACACTTCGGCGCAACGCCCGGCGTCCACTCAATCCCCACGCGCTCAACGTTTTTGCCCGTCGCAAGACCATCGCCACAATGCGCAAAACGCACCATCGCCTTCGCTCCATCAAAAGAAACACCCTCGAAAATCGGCGAGCGAAACACAACGTTTTTCCCATACACGTTCGCAAGCGCCCAGCGCGCTAAACGATTTCCGACGTCGAATTTGTTTCTTGGATGAATGTCTCGCTCCTCGCCAATGTCGATAATGACCGCTTGTCCCGAGTTGGTCACGTCCATGCAGCGCGTCTGCGCGTCGCGAATTGCCGCCCAGCCACCATTGTTCGGATCCGTGCTCGGCGCTTGGAAATTGGCGAGTTGAACCCAATAGAATGGGAAATCGCCCTGATTCCAAATTTTTCTCCACTCCTCAATCATCGCCTTCTGCTTGTAGTAGTAGAATCCCCCCTCGCCGGCATTGGAGCAGCCTTGATACCAAATCGCGCCGCGAATCGCATACTTCTCCCACGGCGCAAGCATTGCGTAGTACATTCCGCCAGCGTGGCGATACTCGCACTTCTCTGCCGCATCGCGCTCAGCAATGAGTTTTTTGCCGACCTCGACCGTCTCGGGGAGATTGTCCCACCCCTCATCGGGAATCCAACTATTAATATTGCTCCCACCCCAGTTGGAGTCGATCAGCCCCACCGGGACGCCGAGTTCCTTGTGCAATCGCACCGCAAAGTGGAACCCACACGCAGTGCAGGATTTTTGCACACCATCACGACACACCCGCCAGCCGTCGCTCTTAAGCTCGTCGCTCGGCGTGGCGCTCGTCCAATGTTGCGCACGATTGAAGCGGACGAAGCTATAATCGCCAGAGATTTCCTCCTCGGAACACGAAAGCCGCGCCTGTCCCCACGAATTGAGCGGCTGCTCCATGTTCGACTGCCCGCTGCATATCCACACTTCGCCCACGACGACGTTTTTGAGGACGATCTCATTTTTTCCACGCAGGACGAGGTCTTTTCCCTCGCAAAACCCCTCCATGGCGGGGAGCTTGAGCAGCCATTTTCCCTGAGCGTCGGTCGTCGCAACCGCAGTCGCGCCGTTGAATGTCGCTTCCACTTTCTCGCCAGGCTCCGCCCAGCCCCAAATCTGAATCTCTTTCCCACGCTGAAGAACGGCGTTGTCCGTGAAAGTTTTCGGCAGGCGGACGTCGCTCATCGCTTGTGCCGCACTCAACAGCACAAGAAGCAAAGTTGAAACAAAATTCCATCGTTTCATAAAAAAACTCCATTATCAAAAAACACAAAAAACCGGGGTGCGCTCGCTAATGCGCACACTCCCAAGAAAGTATGTCTCCCGTTCGAGAATCCACTTCGACCACCACGCCCAGCGCGTCGGAACCCACGCGCACTCGGGAGGACGAAAGACTCTGGACGGGAACGAATAATGCCTTCTCTCGCGGCACGTCGGCGCTAAACAAAAACGCACGCCACAAAAGCGCTCCAGCAGCAGCGTCGTACGCGTCGAGAGAAAAACGCACAGGGGCACCAATCTCCATCGAAACGATAAAGATTCGCTCGTCATCTGCCGATGGATTCCCCACAAAAACACGAGTGGGAGCGTCCGGCGTCTTCATCCACAGCAATCGCCCCTCTGCCGAGAGATCGAGCGCAATGAGATACGCCTGAGGTCTCGATACGCGCTCCACGGGCGACCAAAAAGAGACCAACGTGCCGAGACGCGCCGCTAAAATCGTTCGGTCGGGAGCAATCGTGAGAAACTGCGGGTAGAAAGCGTCGCCCACCGCTGCGTCCCAACGTCGATCCTCAAATAACGCGCCGCGCTGCTCTTGCGGGAGGAAATCTTCGAAAACCGCCTCGCCCTGCGGATTATAAACGCGCAACATCGAGCACTTCCACCCGTCCGACGCTGGGATATCGGGACTTTCTCCATTCTCTCCATTTCCTTCATTCTCTCCATATCGATCGAGCGTCTGACGTGCCGACACGATGCGATTCTCCAACTCCTCGCGCGTGGGGAGGCGTTTGACGAAAAGCGTCTCGCGATCCTCAAAATCGTCCCTCTCACGCACCTCAAGCGCGCGCTCCCACCAGAGGAAAGCCGATTCGAAACGCCGATTTTCCCACGCTCTTTGCGCGAGGATTTCTAGAATCTCCCCCTCCCACTCGGAATAAGGATAGTTTTTGAGGAGGAATTCCAAAAAAGAATCCTCCGGCGGCGTGCTCGTGCCCCACTGCGTGAGGAGAAATCGTACAATAGGATCGACGGACGGACGCCAAACTTCCCCTGGCACGCGCTCCACCCACCAACGACACGCACTCTCGCGCGAGACGAAGGTGCGCATTCTTCCCGACAAAGAAGATTCGGGCGTCGCTGGAGACTCCGAGACGTCCGCAAGCGGAACCAACCACGTTCCGTCGTCCGCCAAAAACTTGCGCAAGAGCGATGCCGCGCTCTCCCAATCCTCGTCGTCCAAGAAAACGTCGAGACGATCCAACTCGAACAACACCTCCGGCGGCGGCAACTCAGGTTGAATCCCCTCTAGACGAGTGGGGACGAAAAATGTCTCCGCCGACAAAAATGGCGTCGCAAAACTCAGCATGGCACCCAAGAACGCACTCACGAGGGAGAGCCAACGCGCCCCGAGTCGATTCCGCTTCTCGTAGGGACTCATTGCTCCTCCATAGGCTTCGCGCGCTCGCGATATTGGCGGAAGAACTCCTCAATGAGCGCAAGCGTCTGCGGCGATTGAAGAACAATAAGAGACCCACTCGGCGCATCGTACTCCATCCGCCCTCGCCCACCACGCGCCGACCAGGAGCCGGGCGAAATGGCGCTCTGAATGGCGTTCGCAACTTTCCCCGCCTCGCTATTCGAACTCACAATGTCGCGGATAGAATAAAACTCTAAAATCAATTTTCGCTCCGCCTCGACTCTCGTCGTCAAGTAGAATTGATCCTCCGCCACAGGATAGCACCAAACGGGGAGCTTCGCCAACACGATTCGGATCGCCTCCTCAAGCGTGAGATTTTCGAAATTGTAGACAAACGGAAGATCCAATACGGAGTCCGGGAGCTTCCTCCTTTTCCCCTCGAAGTCCGGCACGTCCGCGTCTTTGACCACAGCCGAGATGGGGATTGTCGCCATGGCGTCCTCATCAATGACGATTTTCGCCCCAGCCTGCGCAAAAAGGGTGTGCAAGACGTCTCGGACGCGCATTCCGTCGCTGCAGTCCAAGTCGACGACGCTCAAACGAACTTTCTCGGACGCCTTCGAGAGATTCTCAATGGATGCCGAGGCGATAGCGGTTCCATCGTTGGCTCCACTCTGGGCGACGTCCGCTTGCGACCTCGTTCCTAAACGACGCTTCCCCCTCGCAACGCGCAATTTGTCGCAAAAAACTTCCACCTCGCGCAAGACGGTGGGATAATGCCGAATTTGAATCTGCCCAGACTTTGAGACGCTAATTTTCCCAGGTCCGCCAGCTTCCGCCCACACGCCGGGATGAACGACACTCTGGAGGAGTTGCGCAAGACGTCGCGTGCCGGACTGTCCCTCTTCGCCCCGAGGCATGTTGGACGTGAGATCGTCGGCGTCCAACGCGAGTGTCTCCATGCGCTCATTGTTGGCTGCCGCAAGACGCAACACGATCGCTGCGTCCAACCCCGCGACCCGAAGCTGCGTCCCCGAAGGAATCAGCGCGAGATTCCTCTGCGCAAGCGATACGTCCAACGCCTCGCGAAGCGTCGTGTCCTCCAAACGCACATCAATCGTGTCGTCTGGACGCGCACCCAACGCCAAAAGCGACTTCCAATCCGCGACGATTCTGACGCCCGACATCTGAGTGCCAAAACGAATAATGTCGGAAACTTTTTTCCCTTTGGAATCAAAATTTCCCAAAGGAATCGCGAGTTTTTGCGCAACCGACGCGTTGAGATACTCTTTTTGCGGCACCTTGGAGCGCTTCTCGCCAACGCGAATCGTTTCACCCTCCGCCGCCTCTCCTCCTGCGTCGTCTGCCGGGTCGGCATCGTTCTCGGAGTTCTCTGAATTCTCGGAGTCCTCGGAGTTCTCGGCACCAGGCGCGTCTTCGGGCGACACGAACCCGCCTTTCTCCTCTTCAGTTTTTTGGCGAGTCACAAACCCCAAAGCAGGATCGTCCTCTCCCGAGTAGATTTCGGAACGCTTCCGCCGCCGAAAAACCAGCGCGTCGTCGTCCGCAGCGACTTCCGTGGGATTTTGCGCATCCGCCTCGCTTGACTCAAAATCGGTCGCCGATTCCGCTTCAGAAGTCGTTTGCGTTTCGCTCTCGCGCTCGGAATTTGGTATGGAGTCCGTTTTTGGCGGCGTCTTCCCCTCCAACGCCTCGAAAACCTCGCGTCCAAACTCGCTCTCAATGACACCGGGCAAAACGTCGCCCACGTCGGGCTTCGCGCCGCCGTCGCTCGTGTCGCCCTCATCATTTGTCGCATCGGCACCAGGTGTCGCGCCGTCGTGAGCTGCGGCATCTGCTGCGTCGTGAGTTGTGGCGTTGAGATTCTCCCCTGCCCCGCTCGATGCGTCTGGGTCAAACGGCGTAAAATCGCCCGTCGCGAGTTTGGGTGTCTCGTCTTGTTCAGCGTTTTTCCCTGAGTTTTTCGCCATCTGCCGTTGCGCATTCCCCCCCGAAGAGAAGAACCAATACCCACCCACGACGAGAGCAAAAACCACAAGCGCCACGCCACCCATCGTGAGTGCAATTTTGGCAGGAGAAAGCGGCGGCACGTCGTCCAAAAGAGACTCCTCCTCGGCAAAATCCGCATCGGACGGAGGCACGCTCGTGTTGCGCAAAGAACCCGACTCAGAAATAAAATCCTTCTCGGAATTCGACGCCACCTTATTCGACGCACTATCCAAAAGAGGCGGACGCGGCACCTCTTCCACTCCCAATCCAACGGGAGGCGGAGGGGGAGTGGGGATATTCAATCGTGGATCACTCCCAGACGCGAGAGAAATCGAGGCAAGAACGTCGCTCTGCTCTTCCTCCGATTGCGCACGAGTCGGCACAATTGGCTCCCCAAGTTTTTGCCCCCCCGATTTTTCCCCCGATTGAGAAAGTTCCTCGAGCGGTTCGACAAGCACCATACTCTCACAATTTGGGCAAGGAATGATTTCACCGATCCTTTTTTCGTTATTGAAACGAATCTTCGCCCCACAGGTTGCACATCGAATGGAAAATCCTTTTTTATTCATACCCCACCACACTTTCCTCACCACACTTTTGCACTTGTCGTACTCGAATAAGCCGCCCCCAAACGAGGTTCTTTAGCGATTCCCTCAAACCTCACTCCGGCGTCCCGACCTTCATCGAAAGCCCGTCGCTCGAACGGATCTGGAGGGTGTATCGATTCCCCTTCTCCAATTTGACACTCGGCGCCTCGGCATGATTCGCCCGAATCCCCAACCGCTTCTGTTCCTCAGGGTCGTTCGCGATTCGCCAGAAATTTGCCCATATTTCTTTTTCCAATTGGGACGGCTCTTTCTCCTCGCTCTTATAAACCGTCGGAATGCTATTTTCCTCGTCAATACGGAATCCGTCGCTTGGCTTTTGGTGCTCTCCAAAAATGCGTTGGAATGAATAAAGGGATCGATTTCGCAGAGCGTCGTTTTCCTCGACAAAATGATCGTCAAATTTCACGACCAGCGCCTCGACATAAAGCCGATCGCCCTGAATGATGAACTCCCGCGGCGGCACCTTGATGGAGCTTGAGGGATAAAACTCCGTGAAACGAATTCTCGACTCCGCGACCGTCCCGTCCTCGTTGAGCGTCTGCTCCAACACCTCAACGCCAGCGATTCGATGATCGACTTTGAGATACTGATTCGCAAGGTCGAGTCTCTCGTTTTCCTCGCCAAGTCTCGTGTTTTCCTTCGTGAGAAGTACCTTCTCCTCGCTCAAACGATCATTTTCATGGCTCAGATTCACGATACGCTGCGAGAGAGAACCTTGATGGCGTGTATAAATGAGGAAACCAATAAACCCCGCCAAAAGCAGAAGGAGAATAATTATAATTTGTGTCAAAATCGCTCTCATCATCAAAAAAACCTTAAAAGTTCCTCAAAAAAAGTGAAAAAAGGGAGTTGTGGGAGGAGTCCCTCTTGCAAAAAACCCCTATTCGGCGTATTTATATTATAAAGGATTTTTTTCATCTTGCAACAAAGCCACCCCCTTTTTTCGCATTTTTTTCGTTTTTTTACCTAAATTTTCCCTTAAACCATGCCGATGAGGCGATTGAGACAAACTTTGATGAGTAAAAATATTGTCCTATGCTCGATTTTTACCCTTTTGTGTTTGGCACTTTGGGGAGAATCCGCGCCGTGCGAAACCCTCCTCCACGACAAAGGGGCGCTCCAAGATGTAGAGCTTCTGGAGTGGAATTCAAAAAAAGAATCGTTTTGCTTCCGAAGATTCGAATCCGAGACCGAGCTAAAAATCGAACAATTCCTCGCTTGGGGCGCTCCCGTCGAACCCTCACCCGCCGCCACGCAATTGATCCTCCTCTCGGGGGGCGTCCACGTTGGAACCCTCGTCGAGGTTCAAAACGAAACAATCGTACTCGAAACGGAATTCCTCGGCACGCTCTCTTTTCCCCTCGATTCCGTCGCCGCGATTCTCTTCCCAAACGCCTCGAAACACGTGAGAAATTCCCTCGCCGAGAACGCTCTCCACGCGCCAAATGACGACGACAGACTCTGTTTCCGCACAAAAGAGTTTCTCGACGGATTTGTTGAAAAATTCGAAAATGGGGAGTGCTTTTTTCGAAATCAGGACGGAACCACTCTCCGAATCCCACAAAGTCGTCTCGCGGCACTCTCCTTCTCGGGCAAGCTTCGCTCCCTCTTCCCCGAGACACATCGGCATCGATTTTTTTGGCTTGGTCTGCGGGACGGGAGCCTTTTTCCCCTCCTCTTGGACGACCCAAATTGGAAGGCAAAATTGGATCCGCTCGACCTCGCGACGATCGTCTACATCGAGACTCCGAATCGCGCGCAGGATTTTTTCGACGCCGCTCTCACTTCTGCCACAGCAATTTCGCGCACGCCTCAATGGTTGGACGAAATTCCCCCAGACGCGACAACCCCAGCCGCTCCGTTTGGCGAAAGTGGATTGATTTGGACGCCACGAATCAACCAGAACCACTTGGGTGAAAGAATTCGGGTGCAAAATCGAATAATCCGTCGCGGAATCGGCATGCCGGCTGGCTCGAGTATGCGTTGGACACTCGATTCGCGCGGCGGAAACTTTTGTGTCCTTATCGCGATGAATGATTCCCCCGATGGAGGCTCGCCAAATGGGGCGTGCGTCGTTTTTCGAGTCAAAACGGATGGGCAACTTCAAGCGGAGGTTGCTCTTTCTGCGGACGATGCGCCACGCTTCATCGAAGTGGACGTCTCCAACGCGCACGAATTAGAGATTTCAACGTCGCTCGAAGAAGAAAATTCAAACGGAACGCGCGATAATCCAACTCCGATTTCTCCCGTTTGGTTGTACCCTTTTTTGACCCATTAGACGAGAAATTTTGCAAAAAATGGGGAAAAATGGGAAAAAAAACCCTCCAGGTGGTAGAAATTTTGGGGAAATTTGGTTATACTTAAGGGATTCAGGGTGAATTGTCGAAAAACGCCCCCGAGGGATTTCGACGTTCAGGATAATGACGCATTTTATATTGTTGCAATTTCAACAGGAGTCCTTTTCATGGCTTATACGCGCGAAGATATGGTGCCCTTGCTCAATGGGTTTGTCACGGATTTCGGAAAAATAGAGCATGAGCTTCAAAAAGCAGTGGTCGGGCAGGCAGAGGCGCTGCGTGTTTCGATCGCCGCTCTCATTTTAGGCGGGCACGTCCTCATTGAAGGACTCCCCGGCACAGGGAAAACGTTCCTCGGCAAAACACTCGCGGACGTCGTTAGCATGACGACAAGCCGCATTCAATGCACGCCCGACCTCATGCCAACGGACATTATTGGCTCCTACGTCATTATGGAGACTGCCCAAGGTCGCCGCGCCTTCGAATTTCAACGCGGACCTTTGTTCTCCAACATCGTCCTTGCGGATCAAATCAATCGAGCGACGCCCCGCACGCAATCGGCTCTTCTCGAAGCGATGGAGCAGGAAGCAATCTCCGTTTCGAGCGAAACTTTTCATCTTCCCTCCCCATTCACGCTCATTGCGACGCAGAATCCGCTGGAGCAAGAGGGCGTCTACCCTCTCCCTGAGGCGCAGGTCGATCGATTCTTCTTCCACACCAAAACGTCGATGCCGACGGAGCAAGAAATGCAGACTTTAATCGAACGCTCGACCGGGTCGCAACTCCCCGTCCTCAATCGCGTCGCAGACGGTACGAAAATCCTTAAAATGCGCGAAATAGTGAAAAACGTTTCGATTTCCGACGATTTGATTCGATTCTGCATTTCGATCATGCAAAAGTCGCAGCCAACAAACCCGTCCGCACCAAACGATGTGAAAAATTTCGTACGCTACGGCGTCGGTCCTCGTGGAGCGCAAGCGCTGGTTCTCGCCGCGAAATTTAACGCCGCAACGCGACAACAAATGGACGTCTCAAAAGAAGATATCGTCCAGATGGCACCCCCGACGCTTCGGCATCGTATCTTCCTCAACTACAACGGGCAGGCAGAAGAAATCAGCAAAGATTCGATTATTGAACAACTGGTGAAATAATGATTCGAGACGAAGAACTTCCGATTCGGGAGCTTGAAAAACGCTTTCCACTCTACGCGCACGCAGCGGCACGCGTCGGCGGCGGAATCACGTCGTTTCGACCCGAGAAACTGCCGATGGGTGGTACAGAAATCACGGATTTGCGCGATTATTCCCCTGGTGATCCTTTGTGGCGCATCGATTGGGGGATTTGCGCAAGACACGACGAGTTGCGCGTGAGAGAGTATGCCGGGTCGGCAAATCGAAATGCGTATATATTTCTCGACGCGATGTACGGCATTCGATCTTTTCCCGAGAAATGGCGTGCCGCGCGATTGGCGACCGCCCTTCTCACATACGTTTTGCGTCGGACAGGTGCGATCGTTCGGCTTGCTATCTTTTCGCCCGACTTCCACTTTTTTCCGCAGCCGGGCGATGCGTCGCGCCCCGGTTCCTTCTTCCGCCTCCTGCGTGAGTGGGACGAGAACGCTGCGCTTGAAAAAAAGTGCCCAAAAAATCTTGCGCAGCCCGTGGATGCGTTCCTGAATCTCAGCCTTCCGCCGGGAGAGTTGTATTTTGTGAGCAACTTTTTCGCAGACGGAGACTCTTTTTCAAAAATTTACAATGAGAATTTTCGTCAATTGCGTCACGATGGGCACTCACTTCGGCTCGTCCATTTGACGACACCCTCAGAGCGTTGCGATGGCGCAACCGGGGACGTGGATATAGTCGATGAGTCTCGTGGATATCGTCAGATTGTTTCGCTCACAGAGCGTGATTTAGCGCACTATCAAAAATTGTACGACAGATACATTGAATCGGTACGAGAATATTGTTCCAGCAACGGAATGCACTACACGCGAGTCGACACATCTGCGCCGCTTAATGATTTGTGCCTCAGCATTTTGGGAGCGCCGCCGAAACTATTTGGTGCGAATCCTTGGCGAGAGTTTATCGATCGTTAGTCATTTATTTTTTGCTTTTTTGCAAAGTTTCGAAGACCAAAAAACCAGCTTTCCTCGCGGAAGTTTTTCATAGAATATTCATTATTTTATTATATTTTCCATGATCACATTTATTCACCCCTTTGCGTTCGTTTGGCTTTTGCTCGCGGTTCCGATCGTGCTTTTCTACGTTTGGCGGCTCCCGAGACGCCGGGTTGAAGTGTCGACGTCGCCGCTGTGGCAAAAAGCGCTTCCGCCGCTGCATCCTCGGCGCGCGTGGCAAAAACAGCGTCGACTCGTGTCGCTTGCAATCCAACTCGCGCTCCTCTTCTTCTTTGTCCTTGCGCTCGCGGAGCCTTGTTGGCGTCGCCCTCAGCGTGTCGCGCTTGTCGTCGATTGCACGTCGAGCATGAAGGTCCAGGACGCAAGCGGAAAAACTCGTGCGGAACTCGCTCGCGAACACGCGCAAAACTTGGCGCAAAACCTTGGATACAACGACTCCATGGCGATTATCACGGTGGGAGAAGATATCCAAATCCTCTCGAGAATGTCGAATAATCGCGAGGCAATTCAAAATTTACTCGCTTCGGACGCGATGCCGGCTCCCGGCGGCTGCGCCTCGGTGGAAGACGCGGTGGAGATGGCGCGTTCGCTCATTCGGGCACGCGATGGGAAGTACGCCCCCGAGACGTGCCACGCCGTTCTCATTAGCGATGGATGTTTTCCTCGTGCCGAAGTCGTGATCCAAAACGAGGAGACGCGCTGGATTGCGGTGGGAGAGTCGGTGGGAAACGTTGAGTTGGAGACGCTCTCGGCTGCGCGTCGGGATTCATCATCCCCAGAAACTTTTGAAATTCTCTCCGGCTTGCGGAATCATTCGAACGATAAAGTCGTTGGAACGCTTTCGATTTTCATAAACGATGCGCTTTTTGAGGAGAAAAGCGTCGAGATTCCTCCCGTCTCGGAGGGGGGGTGCGCTTTTGTCGTCACGCAGGGGAAAAACGCGGCGGCGTTCAAGATTCGTGCAGAATTTAAGGCGCAGAACGCCATCCAAGACGCGCTTCTCGACGATAACGACGCCCAAGCGGCTCTCCACGAAGCGTATTGTTTTAACGTCGCAATTTTCTCGCCGGAGAAAGATAATTTTCTTTTAGAGAACGCATTTCGGGAACTTCCCGAAGTCCAACTCACGACGTTCGAAGGAAGCGCCGAGAATTGGGGCGCGCTCAGGGATTATTCGAATAAAGTCGTTGAATTAGAAAACGGCGTAAAACAATATTCCGTCGTGGTTTTGGACAGAGTTTTGCCCGACGATTTCGCGCAAGCCGTTCCGAATGGTCGATTTTTGATTTTCTCCCCGCCAAGGTCGACGGAATTTTGGACTCGTGCCTCGGAGGCGCGCGATTTCGTTGCGATGCCGTGGCTTGATGGACTTCGGAGCGGAATTTCGACGGCGGGCGTTGGTTTCACGTCGTCGCACCAACTCACGCCGCGTGCGCCAGCCGACTTCCCCAACCTTCGCGCGACGCCGTGGCTTTTTTCGCAAAGCGCACTCCATGGTGCCGACGTTCCACAGCAGTCTGACGCAGCGAAAACCCCAGAAAATACGGGCGAAGAGAATTACGCCAAAGCCGCTCAAACGGTAGAACTCACGGAATTGGCGTGGGGGATTGATTTGAGTGCGATTTCTGATGCTTCTCCCGACTCGGCAGAGGCGTTTGGCGGACGGCTGGCGCTCGTTTCGTGCGATCTTTCGCAAAGCGACTGGTCGCTCGCGAAGGATTTTCCTCGCTTCCTTCGCTACTCGCTCGACTGGCTTGCCGCCTCGGAAGCCGCTGATTTTCGTCTCCAATCCGGAATTGAGCCGCAAAAACTCGTTAGCGAAACAACGCGAGATTGCAATTTGAACCTCCCGCCGATCCCGGAGGCGACGTTTCAATTTCCTGGAGAGGATATTGTACCTTTTTGGTCGATCCTCGTCGTGATAATCGTTGCCTTGCTCGTTGTCGAGTGGGCGCTTTATAATCGACGCTGGCTAGAGTAGACGTTGTTTCATAGAAGTAGACCCCGTTTTATACAATTCGAACACCATTCAACTTTTTTCCAAAAAAACCTTCATCATGACGTTAGAACGCCCCTTTTTGCTTATCCTGATTTTCGCGCTGATCCCACTCTATATTTATTGGAGGAGGAGCCTTGCACATCAGCATCTTGTTCGAGGCGGCGCGATTTTTACGCTTCAAAACGCGCTTTTCGTTCTCCTTGTCGTCGCGCTTGTTGGTCCCGTCGTCACGTGGAAAAATTACGCGAAATACGTTATTTGTGCCGTGGACGTGAGCGGAAGCATTCGTTCATCTTCCCACTTTTGGGATTTTGAGGATCCCACACTTTTCCCCGACGCGTCGGTTTCGCGGCGTGGAGACCAATGCGTTTTTCTCCCATTCGGACAGACGACCGGGGCGCTCCACGACTCGCCGGAGGGCGTCGCGAACGACGACGTGAATCCGAATATGACGAACCTCGCGAGCGCGATTGCGGCTGCCACGGCGTTGGCGCCCGAGGGATTCACGCCGGAGGTGATTTTGTACACGGATCAAACCTACACGTCTGGAGCGGTTCCGACGGCGGCGTCGCCCCACGCGGCGCTCCATATCGTGACGCGCCCTGGGGTTGGTGCGGAGTCGGCGCAAGAGTCGGCGCAAGGGTCGAATGCGGAAGGCACCCAAATCAAAGCAGACGCAGAGACGTGGATCGAGCGCCTCGAAGCGCCTGCCGCCGCGCACGAGGGCGAGGTTGTGGGAATGGATGTTTTCGTCCGCTCCCAAAGTGCCGTGGGAGAGCTTCGTTTGGAGTTGAAGCGCAACGGGGAGTCGATCGAGACGCAGACGCTTGTTTTCGAGAGTCCCGGCGTGCGCGGAGCGCGATTTCAAGCTGCGGTCGTTCCGAAAAATGCAGATGGTCGCTTGGACTCTCAAGTTGAATCTCGTGCGGCTTCCCACGTCGAGTGGGAGATTCGGATTTTCCCACCCTCCGAGTCGAATCGGCAGGTCGAAAACGATGCGGTCTCTGCCGTGACGCAAATCATTCCTCCGCAGCGAGTTTTGCTCGTGGGGCGCACGCCGGCGCTTGGCAAGAAGATCGAGTCCGTTCTTGCGAAACAATTCATCGTCCCTGAATTTTGCACCCCGGATCAGGTTCCGACCCGTTTGGAGGAGCTTCAAAAGTATGGTTTGGTTCTTCTTTCGAACATTCCGATTTCGCTCCTTCAGACGGAGACGATGGAGTCGCTCGAGCGATACGTGCGCGATTTTGGCGGCGGTTTGATTGTTCTTGGTGGAAATCAATCGTTCACGTCGGGGGGATATCGAAGCACGCCGATTGAGGAGATTTTGCCAGTCGTGTGCGAGGAGAAGACGGATCAGGAGCGCGAGGGGCTGGCGCTTGTCCTCGTCGTGGATCGTTCCGAGTCGATGAAAAAAGGGAACGCGATTCAATTGGCGAAGGATGCCGTGAAACGTGCGATTAATGTCCTCGGACCTCAGGATCAGGTCGGGATTTTAGTTTTCGCGGACACGAGTGGTTGGGTTGTGCCGATACGACCTTTGTCGAGCAAAAACAAGGAGACGGCGTTCAAGAATTTGGAACCAATCCGCGCCGTGAGCGTGACGAATATGGGCCCCGCAATGGAGAAGGCGGCGCTTGCGCTTGAGGAGGTCTCGGCGCAGCGGAAGCACATCATTTTAATGACGGACGGAGTCTCCAACCCGGACGAGTTTGAGCGCATCGCGCGGCGCATACACGAATCCGGCATCACGATTTCGACGATTGCTCTTGGCGACGAGGCGGAGCCAAATCTTCTTGCGGACATTGCGAAAATTGGGAATGGGAAATCGTACATTTGCACGAAAGCAGACGACATGCCGCAAATTTTCACGTCCGAGACGGCATCGGTCGCAAAGCTCGGCGTGATCGAGGGGAAAACGCCCGTTCGGCAGATTTCGTCGATCCCTGGTTTTTTGAATTTTGATTTTACGACACTCCCTCCGCTCCTCGGGTACGTTCAAACGCTGGCAAAGCCCGAGTGTCGCGTCATTTTCGAGAGTGCGTCTGGCGACCCGCTTCTTTGTTGGCGACGTTGTGGACGCGGCGTGGTCGTTGCTTTCACGTCCGACATGGAGTCGCATTGGATTGAAACGTGGAGCAATAATTGGGGCGATTTCTCGAAATTTTGGGGGCGTCTCGTCTCGCACGCGATGAGGGAGGGCAATCAGTACGATTTTCGAATTCGGTGGGAGTTCCAAAACGATTGGCTTGTGGTTTATCTCAACACGCCGCTTGGGAAGCAGCTTGAGCGCGCGCCGGAATTGTCTTTTTCCGACGGGGAAAAAATCACGATGCACCCCATTTTCCCCGGGGTATTTATGGGGAAAACGAAAGTTGGATTGGGAGAAATGCGGACTTTTTGCGTGAGAGCGCAATCGGACGGGCTGCCGTATGAGTGGAGCGCGACGGCGGTGCAATCTTTCACGGATGAATATCGTCCGGATCGGCAAAAAGACGCCTCCCAAACGCTCGAAGCGCTCGCGCAGCAGACGGGCGGGAGCGTCAATCCGAACATGGCGACGATTTTTTCGACCGAGAAACCCGACGCAGAGACGCCGTTTGTCCTCCAAACGCTCCCATTTTGGCGCTTTTTCCTCCTCCTTTCGATTCTCGTTTGGATTGCGGAAATCGGGCTCCGCCGCGCGCAGCTGAAGGCGCACGATTGACGAAAGTGCTGCGGCATTTTGCCCGCAGACTTCGCTAGTGCTGTGTCAATTTTATAAACGCGATTGTCGGGAACGTTTTGACAATCGACCTGTCCTCGTTTTGGTCACTTGCAACGATTGTATCAGAAGTAACGATTTTTCCTGAGCGTTCTTGAGAAAAGCGGGGGATTTCTTGGTTTTATCCCCCGCAAAAGTCTCGTTTTTAGGGTATACTAGAATAGGAACTTATGGATGGTGTTCTGCTCCCGTTTAAGGTCAAATAGGGTGAAATCATGAAAAAGAAGGTTTGGTTTTTTGTCGGCTGTTTGTTGCTTCTGATTGGTCTACAGGTCGTGTGTACGGATCGCGTTTATCTCACGTCGCAATTCACATATGCCTTGGCGCAGCGAAAGGATCCTGCGGTCGAGAGAAAGCAGATGTGGTATAAGGCGATTTTCGGCGAACCCGCGAAGGTTCCAGAGAAAGAGGTGCCTATCCCAGAGGTGGCGGGATATGCCACGCTCTCGTTTGCCACAATTTTTCTGTTACATGGAATCTTCTCCAAAAAATAGATGAAATCTTGACGATTATGTCAATCATAGCCCCTTTTTTGGAAATTTTGTCTTTTTTTTGAGGTTTTGAGGGGAAAAGTAGTTGACTTTTTTGGAGATTTTGACAATAATAAGAGGAAGAGACGGGGCGCGCTTTTTTCGTCGGGGGTCTCGGTAGGTCGTGAGACCTGCGTTTCGTCGTGCGGCGTGTGTGTTTATTGTCGTTTCGGGCGAGCATAAAGTACTTTGGGTACAGTTTGAGCAGAATTATAGGAATTCCATCATGGCAGAAAAATATCTGGCAGTCGAAGAAGTCGCATCCCTGTTGAATATCACGAACGCGGAAGTTATCGCCGCCACGACCAGTGGACAACTTCGCGGGTATAAGGACGGTTCGGCTTGGAAATTCCGGCAGGAAGATGTTGAAAGATACATTGCCGATCAGCGGAACTCCAACAGCAGTTTCGATGACGACGATTATGGGTATGGTGAAGATTACGACTTGGAGATTAATGACAATGACGTTGACGTTGCCGGGTCGTCTGACATTAACAACACACTCGATAAGGACGTGACCCTTTTGGGTGAGGAGTCGGGAATCGAGCTTGTCGACGATGATGAGGGCGACCTCGTTTTGGGCGAAGACGACGGGGTTGGCGGCGGATCCTTAAGCGAGGAGTCGGGAATCTCCCTCCTCTCTGCCACGGACAGCGGCATTTCTCTCGACGACAACGCGACGGGAGAGGTCTTGGAGCTTGGAGAAGACGACCTCGCCATGGGAAGCAGCATTCTCACGGGCAGTTTGGCAGCCTCTCTGTCCGTCACGGGGGAGGAAAATTTCACACTCACCACGAACGACGACGAGTATGCCGACGACGATGAGAGCGGCTCTCAGGTCATTATGATTGATGATGACGACATGGGTATGGATGATTTTGCGCCCATGGACTCTCCCGGCATGGAGGATGCGGGCGAGGGGTTTGACGACATTGGTGCCGAGGCGGACGAAGCGTTGGCGCCCGTTTTGGATCCGTCTTTGTATCAACTTCCTGAGAAGCCGTACGGCGTTTGGAGTGTCGTTGGTCTCATCTTTTGTACCCTGCTCCTCATCCTCGCCGTGATTTTCCTGGTCGATTTGACACGTTCTGTGGGAAGTGCGTACAAACCGACCGCCATCAACAGTGCCATTATGGATTGGGTGGTAGAAAATTTCGCAAAATAAAGAGAGGTTGTTTCCCTCCCCTGCCGCTTGGTTTTGGTATGGGGAGGGGTGAAGGTTCTCTTCTCGTTTTTCCCCTATGGTCTCGGGTATTTGTCTCTCTTGGTTTTGTACTCGTCGTACTTTAAGATTGCACTTTTCGCGACGCGCCATGGCTTCGACGGCGGACAAAACCGAAAATTCAAACGCGAAGCATTAGATTATCCAAAATGAGGAAGCAAGCATGGGGCAAAAGTCTGCCAAAAAACGAAGCCAAGAGATGCCGAGTTTTCGTAATTCCCCAATCTTGGGTGTGGGGGAGCGACCCTCCACGCCGCTCCATTTTGCCGCATATGGTGACGACGTGGAGGGTATTCAAACGCTCCTTCAAATGGGCGTGGATGTCAACGCGCAGGACGAAGAGGGAAGGACGCCGCTTCATATCGCCGCGCTTGTGGGAAACGTGGATGCTGCTCGACTCCTGATTGAGGAGGGGGCAGACCTCGCGAAGCAGAACGACGTGGGCGACACGCCTCTTCATGTCGCGGCGGAAGGGGATAGCGTCCAGATGATCCTATTCCTTATCAAGATGGGCGCGAACATCGAGGCGAAAAACAATATCCAAGCCACACCGCTTCATCTCGCGGCAAGGTGGGAGAAAAACGAGAAAATTATTCAGACGTTCCTCGAGGCTGGGGCGAATATTAACGCGCGAGACGACAATAATTGGACGCCCCTCCACGTGGCAGCGTGTCGAGGACACCTTGAGAATCTCCAACTCCTCCTTAAGGCGGGGGCGGATATCTACGCCACAACCTCCTCTGGCGAGACGCTGATCCCCATTGCTGCCGCTTTTGGCAACGTCGTCATTCTTCGTGCGCTCGCGGAGATCGGGGTCGATTTGGACGCACCAAACGCCAAGAATTGGCGCCCTATTCATGCTGCGTGCGCCAACGGGAGGATGCAGGTTTTGGAGTTTTTGCACGAGTATGGTGTCGACATTCACGCGAAAGGTCCATCGGGTGGCACTTCGCTTCATGGTGCCGTCTGCGTGAAATCAGAGAGTGTTGTCGAGCGCCTTCTCGAAATGGGACTCGACGCCAACGCGAAAGATGAGGATGGTGAGACGCCGTTGCATTATGCCGCGAAAAGTGGGAACATCCACATCGCGAGAATCCTCCTCAATGCGGGCGCGGACATTAATCTCGGAGACAATAGCGGCAGGACGCCGATCTTTTATGCTGTTGCGTCGAACGAAGTGGATATGCTTCGGTTTCTCATACGTGCCGGGGCGAATATTGAGGCGCGGACGAAAGAGGGGTGGACGCCGATCCTTTACGCAGCTACGCTCAATTCCTCGCTCGAGATATTGCGGATTCTCCTCGACGCCGGGGCGAATCTTGATGTGCGAGACGCGAGTGAAGGATGGGCGCCGATCCATTGGGCTTCCCTTGTGGGGGCTCCTGAGTTGGTTCGTTTCCTTCTGGCTGCGGGGGCAAAAGCGGACGAAAAAGGGGACGATGGGAGTCTCCCTATCCATGCTGCGGTGTGCAACAGCGATATAAGTGTCCTCCAAATCCTGATCGATGCGGGGAGCGACGTTGGGGCGCAAAACAATGTTTTGTGGACGCCTTTGCACGTCGCCGCCTGTGAGGAAAAGGTGGAAGCCATTCGTTTCCTTCTTCGTGTCGGGGCGAATATCGAAGCTCCTGACGACGAAGGATTCACGCCCCTTTATGTCGCGGTCGGGGAGAAAAAGTTTCTTTCTGTTCAAACCCTCATAAGTGCGGGGGCAAATATCGAAGCGAGAACGCACCGGCACATGACGCCGCTTCATCTTGCTGCGGCTCGAAAAAACGACAAAATCTTGAAGTACCTCCTTGATGCGGGCGCGAACGCTTTGGCAAAATGCTCTGACTCCCACGTCCCGCTGCATTTTGCCGCATCTTTCGACTTTTTGAGTGGAGTCCACAGGCTTCTCGATGCTGGGGCGGATACGAACGTTTGCGACGACGACGATTGGACGCCTCTGCACCAGGCCGCAAAATCGGGCGCGACGAGGGTGTTGGAGTTGCTCCTTGAGCGCGGCGCGCGGATCGACGCCCAGGAAAATACGGGCGCAACCCCGCTCTTTCTTTCTGTCGAAGGTGGCAGGTACTCCTCGGCGAAATTCCTTCTCGAGTCCGGCGCGGATTGGACGCTTGCGAACGAGAAAGGGGACACGCCGCTTCATGCGGTCGCGAGGACGAAGAAGGCGAAAATGCTGGCGCTCCTGCTTCAATTTGTGACGAACCTTAACCTCAAAAACAACGACGGCGACACTCCTTTGGACGTCGCGAAAGACAATAGAATGCGCGATCTCCTGCTGGCGGCGGGGGCTGGCTCGAGGAAATCCCCTCAAAATCGAAAGGCTAAAAAATGATATCTGTAGCAAAAACATGTCGTTGGTGGCTCGTTTGGGCGTTGTGTCTCGTGTCGCCAGCATTGGTTTGCGTCGCGTTGGCGAAAAGCCCCTCCAAAGGTACCTCGAAAGGCGAGTGTGCGGCGGCTTCCGACCGGGAGTTTCGTCTTTCGGCACGCGACTTCGTGAAAAAAATCCTCGTCGGGTGGAATCTCGGCAACACCTTGGAGGCGCATCCGGATCCGAAGAAACCGCGTCAAAAAAATCTTGATCCTTCAGACACCGAAACTCTTTGGTGGAATCCAATCACGACGGAAGCGATGTTCGAGAAGGTGGCGAAAACTGGCTTCAACGCCGTCCGAATACCAATCACATGGGACCCTCACACCCAATTCGACGCGCGAACCAACAAGGTCACCATTTCCCGCCCGTGGCTCAATCGTGTCAAGGAGGTGGTCGAATACGCCCTCCGAAACGACTTGATCGTCATCATCAACATGCACCACGACGACAAACTCTGGCTCGATATCTCCAAATCTGGAGAAGATTGGGAGAGCGTCACGCAGCAATATCGTCAAATGTGGGCGATCATTGCCGAGGAGTTTAAGGATTATGGCGAGAATCTCCTCTTTGAGGCGGCTAACGAAATCATCGCGGGCAGCGACTGGTGGGGGAACGACGCGGTCTTTTTCGAGCGACAAAACGAATTGTACCAAATCTTTCACAAAACCGTGCGCGACTCTGGAGGAAACAACCCCAAGCGCTACCTCGTCTTCCCTACCTACGGAGCGCAATGGTATCCGCATCAGTACCAGAAAATCTGGCTCCCGGACGCCGACTCTCGCTCCATTTGCGACATCCATTGGTATTCCTCCGATATTAATCCCGACACGTTCGACGGCGCGTTTCAGAAAATGGCACGATATTTTGAAACCAAAAACGTCGGTCTCATCCTTGGCGAGTGCGGGCTTCAAAAGTCCAACGTTCAAATCGCGCAGGAGTGGGCGCCTGCGTACATCGGCACCGCACGGAAGTACGGAATTCCATGCTTCTTGTGGGACGACGGAGGGAATTTTCAAATCCTTCTTCGAAAAGAGTGCGAGTGGAAAAATCCTTTTTATCTCAAAGCCGTTTTGGATGCCGCCTCTGGCAAGACGATGCCGGGAAAAAAGACGATTGATGCGGAAATACAGTATCAAAATTGGTATTGCAACGGCGGAGCCGCGACCATTCGAGAGGACGGGGCCGCGCTCGTCACTTCGGGCGATGGTTTCGTTCGCCAAGTTCAGCCCTGTTTTCATTTGCCGCCTGCGTCCGTTGTTGCTGTGAAAAAACTTGCCAATGCCTCGAAGGACGGTTTTGTCTACATCGATTTTGTCGGCTCATTTGACACGGGCGCGAACGAGAAAAAGCTATTCATCAAAGGTGGTTTCAAAGAAGGTGGCGGGTGGAACATCGGCAAAGATTGGGAATTCACGCTCGTTTCTGGCTCCAGGGTGAGCGTTCCCTTCCCCGTGGCGCAAATTCTGGAGAGCGAGCGCCTTTCGCTCACCATTCAGCTAAACAACTACACCTTTGGTCACGGCATTCGCAACCTCCGCATGACCATTTCGCCACCCTACGTTCGCTAGCGCTGGTATAATTTGCTTCTCGCGGGGTGGGGGTCTTGCCCACCCTATTTTTCAAAATGCGCAAAATAGGAACTCTTTGTGTCCCTTGCTAATTTTTCGAAATAATTTATCTGTACAGACCGATACCCGTGACGATGGAAACTGTACAAAGTTTTCGTAGACAGGGTTGTCATCATCTTCAGATAGCAAGGATGTTCGTCATGAAAAAGT
>JAUNBK010000150.1 GCA_030527105.1 Planctomycetia bacterium | reverse complement strand
AAAGCGGCTGCGGATCGCCAGCGTCGCGAGGAGGAGGCGCGGTTGGCGCGAGAAAAGGCGGAAGCCGAACGTCGGCGTCGCGAGGAGGAAGCGCGGGAAAAGAAGGAACTTGAGCGCAAATCTCAACCGTCGATGCCAAAAGAGAAACCAACCGGAAGCCACGCGGGGGACCGTTTGGTGAAGACGATCAACGGCGTGGACTATGCATGGCGCTGGTGCCCGGCGGGTGAGTTTATGATGGGTAGTCCGTCTGGGGAAGGGCATGATTGGGAGAAACCGCAGCACCGTGTGACACTAACGCAAGGCTTTTGGATGCTTGAAACGCAGGTGACACAACGGATGTGGGAGAGCGTGATGGGTAACAATCCGAGTCGTTTTAAGGGTGCCAATCTCCCTGTGGAGTGTGTGAGTTGGCATGATTGCGTGAAGTTTTGCGAGAAGATATCGAAGCTTTCAGGCTTGAAAATCCAACTTCCTACGGAGGCTCAGTGGGAGTATGCGTGTCGAGCTGGTACGACGACGGCATATAGTTTTGGGAACAGTTGCAACGGTAAGGAAGCGAATTGCGATGGGAATTATCCTTATGGCACGAAGAAAAAGGGACCGTATCTTCAGAGGACGACGGAGGTAGGGAGCTATCCGGCAAATGCATGGGGTTTGTACGACATGCACGGGAACGTGTGGGAGTGGTGTTCGGACTGGTATGGAGGTTACGTGGAGTCGCCAACGAGCGACCCGAAAGGGCCTGATAGTGGTTCGCGCCGGGTGCGTCGTGGCGGTAGCGGGGCCGACTACGCCGAGTGCTGTCGGTCCGCGCGCCGGAGCTGCAGCGCCCCGACGCGCTCGGGCGACGCCGTTGGCTTCCGCCTCCTCTTCGTCCCCCCTAGTTCATAGCTATCGCGAAGGCGAAACGAACGAACGCAAGGGGGCGAATGCGGAGCCGCCCCCGAGCAGAGAGTGAGAAGAGCCGTAGCGATTCCCCCCCCCGGAGCCGAGAACGAAGCGAAGCGTAGTTCCGATCGAAGCGCCAAGGGATTTGGGGTAGTGTTGTGTCGATTTTATAAACACAATCGTTTGGACTCGCGATCTGCCACCTTTTGAGAGGGGAATTTTTGTGGCAAACTCGGTGAGGAAGCCCTTCTTTGCGCGGGAGCACGTTGTCGACAGGTGAAATTCTCGCTCTTTTGAGAACTTTTCTTGTTTTTTCACCCTCGTTGTACAAGTTCTTCGCCTTTGCGTCTTGACAATCGGCGCAATTGTGGTACAATGGAGGGAGTGTTTTTTGTTTTCGATGTTCAACCCATTATCATGAAGAAGTTTTATGGCTGACTTACTTATCGTTGGTTCCTTTGCGTACGACACGATCAACACCCCCACGGCACGCCGGGAGCGCATCTTGGGCGGCACCGGCTCTCATGCCACGTATGGTGCCTCCTTTTTCACCAAGGTCTACGCCTCGGGAATCGTTGGCGCTCTCGATTGGCGACCGGAGGACTCAGAAATCCTCAGCGCCCACAATATCGACCTCGAAAACCTCCAGATCGAACCAAACGCAAAGACGAGTTTTTGGGAAGCCCAATATTCTCAGGACATGAACCATCGCGAAACGTTGGAATTTCAGGCCAACTGCCTTGCGGATCTTCGCTTGAATCTTTCGGACTCGGCTCGGCAATGCCCCTACATTTTCCTCGCGAACAATCCGCCGACCGTCCAGATGGAAGCCATTGCGCAGTGCGTCGAACCGAAATTGATCGTGGCGGACACGATGGACTACTATATTAATGGGTATAACGACGATTTGCTCAAGATGTTGCGTCAGGTCGATGGACTCATCCTCAACGACAGCGAGGCGCAGCTTCTCACGAAAAAGCAGGATCTTTTCGAGGCGGGGGACATCATCCGGCAAATGGGTCCGCGATTCGTCGTGATCAAGAAGGGCGCGCACGGCTGCATCTTTATGGGAGAAGACGATCATTTGTGCGTCTTGCCTGCGTATCCGTCGAGGCAGGTCGTGGAGCCAACTGGCGCGGGCGATTGTTTTGCCGGGGCGTTCGTCGGCTACTTGGCGTCCAAAGACTGCGCCAATCTCGAGACGATAAAGGAAGCGCTCGTTTATGCCACGGTCGCGGCAAGTTTCACCATTGAGGACTTCAGTTTCGACGCCCTCAGGAGAAGCTCGAGAGAGGATTTGGACGCAAGATATCAATTCATGAAGAGAATGCTCACGTTCTAGCGTTCTCGAAGAAGACAGTTTATTTGCAAAGGACATTCATATGGAAGCGAAAGCTCGTGAGTTTTTGAACAAAGTTTTAACCACCCCAAGCCCGAGCGGGTACGAACAGCCCGTCCAGCAGGTTGTGCGTGAGTATGCCGCGCAGTTTGCCGATTCCGTAGAGACGGACGTGTTGGGAAACGTCATTGCGGGGCGAAATATTGACGCGCCGTTCCGTGTGATGCTTGCGGGGCACTGCGACCAAATCGGTCTCGCCGTACAATATATCGACGCGGATGGCTTCATCTATGTGATCAACCTGGGCGGGTGGGACATCCAAAACCTCATCGGCCAGCACGTCACCATTTGGACGAAAAAAGGTCCCGTGCCGGGCGTGATTGGGAGAAAGCCGATCCATCTTCTCAAGGATGACGAGCGGAAGCAGGTCGCGAAACTCACGGATATTTGGGTCGATTTGGGAGAAAACTCCAAAGAGGCGGTCGAGGAATACGTGAGAATTGGCGATCCGATCACGGTTCAAATGACGGTCGCGGATTTGAAGAATAACTTCATCGCCACGAGCGCGGCAGACGACAAAACTGGCATGTGGGTCGTGATGGAGGCATTGCGCCGGATTGATGCCGCGAAGCTCAAGTGTGCGGTTTTTGCCGTTTCGACCGTTCAGGAAGAGGTTGGTTTGCGTGGTGCGACCACGTCTGCGTTTCACGTCGATCCTCACGTGGGAATCGCCGTCGACGTGACGTTTGCGAGCGACTGCCCCACCATCGATAAGAAGGCGACGGGGGAAGTCTCCGTTGGCAAAGGTCCCGTGGTTGAGCGTGGTCCCAACATGAATCCTGGCGTAGTCGATCGCCTTACCCAAGTCGCCGACGCGGCAAGCATTCCGTATCAACTTTCTGCGAGTGGATTGCCTCCTGGAACCGACGCGCGAATCATTCAAATGACTCGTGGCGGCGTCGCCTCGGGACTCGTCAGCATTCCGAATCGATATATGCACTCCCCCGTTGAAATCGTCTCCCTCGACGACATGGATGCGGCAGCGGATTTGCTTGCGCGATTCATCGAGGGTCTCGACGAGAACACGTCATTCATTCCGAAGTGCTCGTGAAGCACGGAGGACGAAAGCGAGAAGAGCAGAAGAGAGGGGGTGCGAGAAATGGAAGCCCCCCCTTGTGCTGAGCGTTGAGGTGGCTATAATAAAAGACCGTTCCTGAGATTTTCAAATCACGTTAGCGTGCCCGTCGTGCGGCGGCGCTCACTCCACCCTTTTTACAGAAGTTCGTTATGAAAACAAGAGCAGAAGAATACGCTGGTCTATCGATTGCTATGATAACCCCTTTCAAGAATGGGAAGGTGGATTACGAAGCGTTGGAGCGTAATGCGGAGTTCCTCATCCGTGCGGGCGTCACGTGCCTCGTGCCGGTGGGAACGACGGGCGAGTCGCCCACGCTCTCCCATGAGGAGCACGAATTGGTCATTACGACGGTTGTTCGTGCCGCGCAGGGAAGGTGCAAGGTCATGCCTGGCACGGGTTCGAACTCGACAAGCGAGGCGTTGAGCCTCACGAAATGGGCAGAGAAAACCGGTGCCGACGCCGCCCTCGTGGTCGCTCCGTACTACAACAAACCGATGCAGGAGGGTTTCTACGAGCACTACAAAGCCCTTGCCGAGGCGGTTGATATCCCCATCTGCGTCTATAATATCCCGGGTCGGTCGGCAAAAAACATTGAACCGGACACGATCATTCGCCTCGCCGAGATTCCGAATATTAAGATGGTCAAAGAGGCGACAGGGCAGATGGATCAGGCGTCGCGCATCATTTCTCAGACTGATCTCACGGTTTTGAGTGGCGACGACAGCATGACGCTCCCCCACATGGCGGTGGGTGCGAAGGGGGTAATTTCCGTCGTTGGTAACATTGTGCCGCAGGACATGATTGCGCTCTGTTCCGCAATGCTTAACAACGATCTGCCGTTGGCGCAGGAATTGCACTTCAAGACGTTCCAACTTTGTCGCGACATGCTGAGTTTGGCGACGAATCCGATTCCCGTCAAAGCTGCGATGAAGATTTTGGGCATGGATACGGGCGAGTTGCGACTTCCCCTCACGCCACTCACGGAGGCGCAGGAGAGTGCGCTTATGGAGACCCTCAAGAGGTACGGGTTGCTTGGAATATAACGTCTGTCCAACGGATCGTCAGGCGGGCACCTTCTATTCCGAGCTGCCCGCCTAACGGGCGTTTTTCTTTTCTCCATAAATCATCATTTAGCGTCAGAAATTTCCGATACCGACAACTCGCCGGACATCAAGCGAGGTAAAAGCGTGTCTCTCAAATTTGCGAGTTTGGCGGATTCCAATTCGTTGGCTCGTATTTGTAAAAACATTGGGTCGACTATTTTTTCAAATTTAGCGAGAGTTTCATCATTCGGCAAAATAATCTCCAAGGAATTCAAAACCGAAGTCGTCATACTTGGAACAGCTGAACCAACATTCATACCAGCCAAATCGAGACTTCGGACGGTAAAATATGCAAGTTTTGCAACATTGGGGTGTTTCATATGAGTATAGAACATCGTGTCAACCGTCCAAAATGCTTCGTTGGTGTACATAACGTTATTAAGAGAGCCTTTTCGCGGAATCAATACGGATTCCCCTGTGTAGATGGCTTTGTCAACATACCGCATGATGCCACCAGAGCCATAACAAGGTATTTGACCATCCTCCAGACGTTTGTGGTCTTTCCCATAACATACGTCCAGAATGTCGGAAAGAATCGCGGGCTTACCGACGCTGCACAATTCAGTGAAAATCGCTTGTGCCATCTGCTCTAAATGATGATTTATCTTTGAATTACTCGCAATTTTGTCATCCAACGCTCGCAGATTACGTCCTATTTTAATCTGCACTGAAAGAGGTGGCACAAATAATTCTGTAGTATCCAAAACATCTTGTTGTACACGTTGCCGCCCAGAGCTTCCAACCATAGACTGAATCGCAATCTTGCGGAAAAATGGACTTGTTGCCAAATAATAGATAAAATCACTATCACTGACACTCGGCCTTGCTCGCATAACAATAAATTCCGTAGAACCAAAACCGACCTCGTTATTCTCCAGGAAGTTGACTTGGGCTGTTTTGCCATTTTCAAGGCATGGTGTAATTCTCGCCATAATCGTATCTCCATTCCTGAATTTGGTACCACCACGAAAAGAGGCAATTTCATAATCGGTTACGGTTCGTGTAAACGGCTGAAGTTTTTCCATTGCAACTTTTTTTGCCATAGTGTTTCTGGATAGACTTTCACGCGGATTAAAATTAATAAAATCAGCAGCCTTTATATGATACCAGTCATTCATCTATTGTATCTCCTTAATGGAAGTCAAAAAACATCATGCTCCCTCATCCGCCCACAATTCGCACTGTCTGAGAACGGTCGTGATGGCATCTTCCATGCCTTCGGGCGGATATTGGTACTTTTTCAACAGTTTCTTCACCAAACGGCGCATTCCCGCACGGGCGGACTCCTTTTTCTGCCAGTCCACCGTCCGGCTTTTGCGAAGTTCATCGGTTAATTCACGCGTCATG
>JAUNBK010000149.1 GCA_030527105.1 Planctomycetia bacterium | reverse complement strand
CTCGTTCCAATCCCTCGTCCCAATCCCCCGTCAGCCTCCGGCTGCCACCCCTCAAAGAGGGGAATTGCTCCGACGTTTCCGACTCCCTGATGGTACCCGACGCGAGCAATTAGGAGAAACGTGCCGACTCGCGAGCAAGAACCTCGAGCACGATTTGGCTCAATTTCGGCTCCGCTTCGTTTGCCGTTGCGATAATCTCTCCCACGACCGCTGGCTTGAGCGCGTCGGGCAAGCACATGTCCGTGATAATCGACAACCCCAACACCCTCATTTGCGCGTGCGCCGCGACAATCACTTCAGGAACCGTGGACATTCCCACGGCGTCCGCTCCAATGCCGCGCAAAAAGCGATATTCCGCGCGCGTTTCGAGATTCGGACCAACCACGGCAACATAAACACCGCGATGAATCGCGTAGCCGTTTTTTCGTCCGATTTCCATAGCTGTGTCCACAAGCGCTTGATCGTACGGCTCGCACATGTCGGGGAAACGATCGCCCAACTCCGGGTCGTTGATTCCGACGAGAGGATTCCCCCCCATGAGATTGATGTGGTCCTCAATGACCATCAAATCACCTTGGCGAAATTGGGGATTCATCCCACCGCACGCATTGGAGACGATGAGCAACTCTGCGCCGAGCGCCTTCATCACGCGCACGGGGAAAGTAATTTGTTGATACGAATATCCCTCATAAGCGTGAAATCGCCCCTCCATCGCGAGAACGGGCATGCCCCGAAACGTGCCGCAAATGAGATTCCCTGCGTGGGAAATGGCGGTCGAAACGGGGAAATGAGGGATTTCGCCATACGAAAACTGTGCCTCAACCTCGATATTCTTCGCGACACCACCAAGCCCTGTGCCAAGGATGATGCCAACTTTGGGGACACCCGACCAGCGAGAGCGAATGGTTTGAATCGCCTCTGCAACTTCGTTACGTATATTAAGCATAAAATCGATGATAACTCCGCGTGAAAAATCCAAAAAACAAAAATCAAAAAAAGTCGAAAACAGGAATTTCGCTCAAAACCACTTAAAAATCAGAGAATTCTTCATCCTCATCCTCAAAATCGACGAAATCTCCGTCGACTTCCTCAATGTCGTCCTCAACGATGAGGATCTCTTCCGAGAGTCCCAACTCCGCCCCGTCCGGGATGAACGTGATTTTTCCACCAATGTCTCCAAACTCTTCCTCGGTCGGAATGGCAGGTTCGTCCCCAATTTCCTGTTCGATTTCTTCTTCGTCGATTTTGTCGATATCTTCATAATCTTCGTCGAATTCATCCTCAAAATCTTCGTCGAAATCGTCGTCGAAATCCTCGTACGTTTCCACCTCCTTGTAGATATCTTCGTCATCTTCGTCAGGGACCTCGTCCAAGTCGTCGTCTTCGTCATCGTCGAAGGAGTTAAAGACGAAGGGGAGCGCCTCGTCTCCCAAAAAACTCAAACTTCCCCACGTTGGTATGAGCGGTTCCCGATCGAGAGAGGGGACGCAAGCGCCACAGGTCGAAAACGACGCTGGGAGGATGGGGAGAGAATACTCTGGAGTCTCATTCCAATGCTTCATCTTCTGCCCTCGCGCCAACTCATCAAGCGACGGCAGAAGCATCTTTTCCCTACTCATCGTGGGCAACTCTGGCAATGATTTTGACAACAACGTCGAAACGGACGGATTAATGATCATGAAAGGATACCCTTTTCCTGCATAATGACAAGCTCCACATGGAACGCGAAATTCGAACTCAGTATATTGATATACCAACGGACGGTTTTTGTCAAGCCCCGTCGGCACAATTTTCCCAAAAAAACGGAAAATTTCGTCCCTCTTTTTCGGTTTTATACCCATCGTGCTTTAAATTTCCCGTTCTGCGCAACGTTTTAGGAGCCGTGGTGCGTAAGCCCCAACGGCGGACAGAACGGGAAATTTCAACGAGAAGTATCATAAATACGATGAGTATAACGCAAAGTCGCACATCGGCGCTTCCAATTATCCAGAGCGTCTATCCAGAGCGTCGGGGCCTTCAAATTTTGGTGGTTGAAACAGGCAAAAAAGGATGTTTTGATCCACCTGAGCCGAGAACGAAGCGCAGCGTAGTGCTGTGTAGTGCTGTGTCCAAAAGAATAAACAATATTAGCGAATGGGAGTGAACGATCTAAAAGCAACAGTGTTTTTTTTGTCAAGGGGTACTGGTTGAAATTGGGTTGGATTTTTCGGTATTTTGCAGGCGATTCTCCCACCTGTCCGGAACTACGGGCTACACCTTTCGTTCTCGACTCCGTGGAATCTCGAACGCCAACTTTTTTTGAGGGCACCCCAGAGCGTTTTGAAATGTGTAGGGGGGGTGTTTTTTTCCCGAAAATAATGTATCATAAGGAAAAGTTCCACAAAGGATGCTTGAAGGAGGCTTTATGAGAAAAAATTCTCTCAAAAAAAATACTCAGACCGACCCGGTTGGGCTGCGGATCATCGGTGGGAAGTTCCGTGGCTCCAAACTCACTTATGCTGGCGATCGACGCGTCCGACCGATGAAAGATCGTGTGCGTGAGTCGGTCTTCAACTTGGTACACTCCTACGCTGCCGGTGCTTTTGTGATCGACCTTTTTGGCGGCACGGGCGCCCTCGGGTTGGAGGCAATCAGCCGTGGCGCGGCGGAGTGCTTGTTTCACGAGCAGCATTTTCCCACTGCGAGGGTGATTGCGCAAAATATCCAATCCCTGCGACTCGAAAATTGCACAAAGTTGCAGACCGGGGACGTTTTTCTCTTCTACAAAAAGCGCCCGGAACTCCCCAAAGATCGTCCGTGGCTCGTGTTTTGCTGCCCGCCGTATCGATTTTTTCAGGAACGAACGAAGGATTTGTTCGACCTCCTCGACTTTCTCATGAAGGAAGCGCCGGACGGGAGCCGATTCGTCACGGAGTCCGACACGGCATTCGATTGGAGTCATTTTGACGTCCTCGGTCCGTGGGAACTCTTCAAATATCCGCCTGCCGTCGTTGGGATTCACGCAATAGAACACCCCACGTCGGACCATTGTGCCGCAGATCGCGAAACGTCGTGAGAAACCGCGAGTATAAAGCACGATGAATACAGCAACCAATTTTCTTCACCCTAAAGGAACCAGGAAATCAGAGCCTATGAAACGATTCATACTTCTAGCACTCGTGTGCCTCAGCGCGACGGCATTTGGCGAGCAGAGTGAGCCGGTTGGAGACGAGTCGAATGGAGGTGCGCCGACCGAAGCGGTATCGAAAGATGAGCCTCCGACCGCGCCGGATTCCGCTGGATTTTTGCAATGGCGCGTCGATAACGAGGTTTTGCCTCTTGCGGTCGCTCGTCCGTTTTTTGGCGTGATGGATTCTCCCGGAAAAGACGGAGCGACGCAGAAAAACATCTGCCTCATGGGCGGCTCCTACTTCGATAAGCCGAGAAATGAGGGTGGGAAAAAACACTACTCGGCAGACGTCTACATCCTCGACCCTCAAGAGAAAGAGGGGAAAAAAAGCTGGGCGGCGCGAAGGGTGGCGGAGGCGCTCCCTGAGCCGTGCGCGGAGGGGATCAGCATAAACTTCAAAGGCGGATTGCTCCTTTGCGGGGGCGTGACGCCGGAGGGAGAATCCAAAGCCGTCTGGCTCGCGGCGTTCGACTCGACCAAAAACCAACTGAAGTTCGAACCGATGCCCGACTTGCCGATTCCGTGCTCAATGGGGTGCGGCGGGGTGATTCGAGACAACTCCACCGCGTCGCCAGTCGATATCCCGTACGTTTATGCGCATAGTCGACTTTTCGCGCTCGACAAAAACCAGTGGGTTGAGCTTGAGCCAATTCCGTACGACAAAGAGAATGGCGTCGAGAGAAACCAGGCTGCCGGAGCCGTGCGCGTGTCGAATGGCGACGCGACCTCGCTCTTCGTTTTTGGCGGTTGTGACAGCGCCAAGAAAGATCGACCTCTTTTCGACGTGTGGAAGATGCACCCTACTCGAGAGAATGGCGCGTTGAAATCGAATTGGACGCGCTTGCCCGATTTGGAGTACGAGGGGGAAAAATTCTGCACAATCGGCGCGACGGCGGTTCCTCTTGGCGCGCAGTCGATCGTTTTGGTCGGCGGCGTCAATTCCGACATTTGGACGGAAGTGTGCGAAAAACTGGCGGTGCTTTCGGGAGCCGAAAGAGAAGCGTATTTAGCGGAATATTTCGCGCGCTCGGAGGAATCGTTTCGGTGGGAAAAACGGCTTTTTGTGTACCACACCGTGATTGAACAAGGCGTCTTTTTTGAGGGCGGAAAGGTGAAAATTCCCACGCCCGTGTGTGGCGCCGCCGTCGTGTACGCCAACAACGAGTTGATCGTCGCGGGGGGCGAAGTGAAACCCGCCACGCGAACAAAAAAAGTCCAAACCCTCAACCTCCGCCAAAATCGGCAATTCGGCTGGGCAAATTGGATGGTTTTTCTCGGGTACCTCGGCTTGATGCTGCCATTCGGGTTTTTCTTCATGCGTCGCAACAAGGGGACGAACGATTATTTCAAAGGTGGCGGAAAAATCCCATGGTGGGTGACGGGTGTCGCGATTTTCGCCGCCATGCTCTCGTCGATCACGTTCATGACGATTCCGGCAATGACGTTTAGCTCCTCGTGGCGATTGTTTCCAATGGCAATTTCGATCTTGATTCTCGCCCCGATTGTGATTCATTTCTACTTGCCGTTCTTCCGCAAGTTGGAAATTACGTCGGCATACGAATATTTAGAGAGGCGTTTCAACGTTTTTTCGCGCGTTTTTGCCTCGATGGCGTTCATTTTGTTTATGATCGTTCGGTCGGCAATCGTCGTTTATCTTCCGGCGTTGGCGCTCTCCGTGATTATTGGGATGAATTTGTACGTGTCGATCATTCTCGTCGGAACCGTCACGGTGATTTATTCGACGATCGGCGGCGTCAGTGCCGTGATTTGGTCGGAATTCATCCAAGCGGTCGTTCTAGTTGGCGGGGCGCTCCTTGCTATGGTTTTGCTCATCCACGGAACCGACGGCGGCGTGTGCGGCGTGTGGAATATCGCGCTCACTCACGATAAATTTCATCTCTTCGACTTCGACTGGTCGTGGGTCGAGCCTGTCTTTTGGATCACGTTCGTCGGTGGAATTGCGACAAATTTAAGCTCCTACACCTCCGACCAGACGATTGTGCAGAAGTACATGACGACAAAAGACGAAAAATCGGCGGCTCACTCGATTTGGTTCAACGGGATTTTATCGTTCATGTGCTCGACGCTCTTTTATTTCATCGGCACTTGTTTGTATGCGTACTATAAATCCAATGCCGCCTCGTTCGATTGGGGATTGTACCAAAACGACGCGATTTTCCCCACGTACATCGTTTCAAGTATGCCACCGGGAGTTTCGGGGATTCTCATTGCGGCGATTTTTGCTGCCGCCATGTCGACCCTTTCGGCAAATTTCAACTCGGCGTCCACCGCTTTCGTGACGGATTTCTATCGTCGTTTCGTTAGCGACGACGAGCAGACTGCCTTCCGAATGGCGAAAAGCAGCGCCTTCGTCTTTGGTGTGATGGCGATCGGCTTCGCGCTTTTGATCGCGACCATTGATATCAAGTCGCTTTTCATGGAGTTCCAAAAAGTGATCGGAATCCTCACGAGTGGTCTCGCGGGTCTTTTCGTCATGGGGATTTTTATCCCGCGCATCAATGGAATCGGCGCCGTCGCGGGGTTGGCGGCGTCCTACGTCGTGAATATCATTTTGATTTATTCCCAATTTATTCCGCACAAGCCGCATTTCTTGCTCTACAGCGTGGCGGGATTGCTCGCTTGCGTGGTGGTTGGCTACGTTGTGTCGTTGTTTACGGGGAGACCCGAGCCGAGGCAGCTTGATGGTTTGACGAT
>JAUNBK010000148.1 GCA_030527105.1 Planctomycetia bacterium | reverse complement strand
CTGGAAATCGTGAACGACAATCAGCCGTCACGTTCTTTGAGATATTACAGCTAAATATTTTTAGGAATATTTTTGAGATTTATTTAAAAGTATAACGCAAGGCTATTGACTTCATTAAAATTTATGTTGTAATACTATAAGTGATAATAAAGAAAGGAACGTCATGGCTGTTTTTAATTCAACGATTTTGCGTTTGGCAAGGGAACAGCACGGTCTTTCGCAGTCGGAGTTGGCGAGACGGTTGTCGGTTCAGCAGGCCGTGTTGAGTAAATATGAAAATGGTATAGCGGAGCCTTCCGAGAGTGTGCTTGCCGAGCTTTCCAATCAGCTGGGATACCCTGTCGCCTTTTTCATGCAGGATGCTGAGGATGTACCAAGCGGACTGATATTTCATCGCAAGCGTCAATCGTTGTCTGCCTCTCTTCGTACCAAAATCGAGGCGGAAGTGAAGCTGCGTGTGATGGATGTACTTTTTCTCTACGGAAAACTCGGTCATCGCTCCGACATTATTTCCCGTGAAGGTAGAACTCCAGAGGAAACTGCGCAGTGTCTGCGGAAACAATGGAAAGTACGGAGGGGACCGATTCCCAATATGATTTCGCTGTTGGAGAGGCATGGAATTGTCGTGATTGAATTCGATTTTGAAACGGACAAGCTCGATGGTTTCTTCGTTCCTCTGCGAAAGGATATTATTTGTATTGCATTGAATACGAATCCGTGTTTTTCGGCAGATCGTCGGCGTTTTTCGCTTGCACACGAGTTGGGGCATGCATTGTTGCATCAGAACGATTTTCCGGACAGTGAGAAAGAAACGGAGGCGGACGCTTTTGCCGCAGAATTTTTGATGCCAGAAGCAACGATTCAAACGGAACTTGAACCACCATTAACGTTTTCCAAGCTTTGTGAACTGAAGACGAGGTGGAAAGCGTCTATTGCATCGCTTGTTTTTCGCGCAAAAAAATTGGAGACCATCAGTGAAAATACCTATCGAAATATATGGATGTTTCTTTCCGCAAAGGGTTACCGAAAGCATGAGCCGGAGTGTGGTGTTCAGGAAGAACGGAGCGCACTGCTTCAGTCATTAATGAGGGATTACGCCGAGAAAAACGTGAAATATCTGGAAGAATTAAATTTGACACAGGCACGTTTTGGCGAGCGATATTGTCAGATACAACCTGTTTCCAGGCAAAGATATGGAGGTGATTAGAAATTGAAGTAAGATTCAATAAGAAAAAACCGCACTAAACATCTGTTACCAGCAGCGATTCAATGCGGTTCGATGTGAGATATGTTATAACATACCAACACTAGGCAGTTGTCATTATAGCATATCTCTTACCAAAAGTCAAGTGGGATTCCCGCTTGAATTGCACTTTTTTGTGCAAAACTTTTTCGAAGGATTAACTATAATGATTAACTTAAGAAGAAAAGGTTGCACGGACATCTGGAATGCCGCATTGTGCGAAGGTGCGACTTTTTGCGAAGACGACATTCCGTTTTGTCCGACAACGGCCAAGGCTTTACCCACAGCAATCATCACGTGGGACAATGCCGTTTGCCTTTACAACAAAGTCATACGCTGTAAAAATGATTGGTTTCGTCACAACGCATTCGTGTGTTTTTACATTGACGACCACAAATTTGATGGGGGAAATGGAGTTTGGAAGAATCCTCAACGTGCGTTAAAGATTTTGCGTCATTTTGCTGGTGTTATCACACCGGATTTCTCCACATACCAGGATTTTCCAGATCCAATTAAGCGAACTGCGACTTACCGTATGCGAACTTTAGGGTATTGGTTTGGGAAGAACGGCATTGCTGTCATTAATAATGTACGCTGGGGAACCCCAGAGACATACTCCTATTGCTTCAGTGGTGTTCCTGAAAAGAGTATCGTAGCTGTTTCGACCGTTGGCGGAAGTCCTCGAAAGTTGAGAAATCGCAGTCGATTCGAAAACGGTCTTGCTGAAATGGTACGCAAACTGTCACCTCATACCATTCTTGTTTATGGGTCTGCAAAGTACTCCTGTTTTGAGAAACTCAAAGAGCAGGGAATTGTCATTCGTTCCTATCCGAGTAAAATGGCACAAGCATTTGAAAGGAGGAAGAATGAGCAAAGGTGATAGCGGCTTGTTTTCAAATACTTTTGGCGACAGGGTTGAGAAAACTCCAAATTCCTCCAGCCCAATCAATGACAGCCAAAACGAACACCAAAATAATCGCCCTTTTTCAGATTTTCCCTTAACGATTCACGATGGGAAACAAGGGAAACACATTCCAGGTCACCCCAATTATCAGAAGGGGAGAAGTACTTTGTCAATTCCCTTACCCGAACTCCAAAAGCTGGTTATGCAGTATTCTGGAACCGGAGAAAAAGTGAGCAATTATAAGGAAAGAGTTGACTTTGGAAAAATAATCGGACAGTACATGGATCCCGATTCGCACGTTGCAAGTGACACAAAATATGGAATGATTATATATTCCAAAACCGGAGTACACGTTGTTCCTGCAAGACCCCAAGGAGGTTCTGATGATTAATCCCAACGAAACGCTAAGATTTGACACCCTTTTTCGTTTTACGCATGGACATGAAAAAGGACTCTACACTTTTTGCTACTCGAATGGCAATGAGGAAATCGTTCGATATGACACGGATTATGAGACAGATAACAATCTGGAACTGGACGATCCTGATTATGAGGAATTTTTTGCAATCGTATTTCGGCGAGAATCCGGCGAACTTTTTGAAGTTACATACCACAATCTGCCAGATTCGATCTTTTGTGATGGGAAACGGGTAATTTAAGGTTAAATTACATCGCAATAATGCGGGTCGAGTTCCATCGTAAAACACCGACGTTTCAATTGTTCGCAAGTGATGAGGGTGCTTCCGCTTCCGCCAAAAAGGTCGAGGACGGTTTCCCCGGCTCGACGGCGTTCTGCAAAAACGTTAGCTGAAGCTGCCCTCTCACACCCCGCAGGATGAGGGTGTTTAGCTCTTCCTGCTTGGATTCCAAAAGTTTCTGGTTTGTCTTCACCCGTTCTTTTAAATTCCGGATGACCGATTCGTACGCTTTAATGGCATCGACTAAAGCCCGGATTTCACGCAGGTGCTCCTGCTGTCTCGTGATCGACTCCTGCAAAACCTCGACGGACGGCACCTCGAGGTGCTCTAGCTCGAGGTGCTCCGACTCCGACACGAGTTTTTCCTTGTCGGCAGGTTCCAGTTCAAGCTCTTGCTCGGCTTGCGACTCGTGCGGCTCCGCGCTTTCCAGTGCGGCGTTCTGCTCGAAAAGATGCTCTTGATAGCACGCTTGGCAGCAGAAATCGAACCACTCACCATCTTCTTTTACAACGACACCGCCGTCCTCTCGATAGCACTCGTTCGCCAGAGAGTAGTCCGTAATGTCGTACTCTTTTTTGTCGCCGCATGTATCGCACTCAATCTCGATACAGCCGAAGTCTCTGTCTACATCTTTCATATCAGGTCTCCTTTTAGTTAAAAATTCTCTTTCTTCGTGGAAAGTACGCATCCGGGCTGTGTCTGGATGCCAACATAGCAATATTCGCGCGCGTTGGAGCTAACCCACCTGCGCACTTTTTGGACGAAAAATTTCCGCATGATTTCGCGCCCGAAGTTTGACGCGTTCAGTGGTCTATACCCATTCTGGAGGCACCACTCTTCGTAGGTTCTGTACAAGACTGCGCACGAAATGCACCCGTCGTCGGACGCCATCAAACTCTCTTCGAAAAACAGCAAAACCGGATTTGAATCATATATGTAGCTGCGTTTTCCGACCTCATTTTCAAGACATTCCGTAAAGTGATTTTTGTTTTGTCGCAACCTCACCAGTCCCGCAAGGCACCAATTAAAAATTCCAGCGCTTTCGCGCTCCCAAAAGCGAACATCACAAAACCGAATGTCGCGCTGGCTCTCTGGCACGGTCGCGCAAAAAGGAATCATAATCAGACGCCGCCATATCCCATTCGATTTGTCTTGGAATTTCGGCGGAGTATTACAACAAAAAATCAGTCTCGACGTTGGCTTGAAATTGATTCCCTCCCGGTTTTTGCGGTCGCTGTTTATGCTCATCCCGGACACCACAGATTTTAGCTTTCCTTCGCACACCTTATCCGTTTCGCTCATATCGTCGACGAGATTGACAAGTTTTCCTCGAAGCTGCGCCAGTGCGAAGCGGTCAGAAAACATTTCCAACGAGAGGCTCACCATGTTTTTTTCGCCTAGCATTGCGGCAAACCCGGACATGACCGCCGATTTTCCATTGCTCCCCTCGCCGATGCACAGTAGGAACTTCTGTAAACTGGTGTCCGGGACAAGACAATACCCCAAAAACTCCTGCAAGAGGCTCAGTTTCGTCCACCCTCCATCCGTGTCTTGCAAGTTTTGCTCCACCATGTCGCACCATGTCTCGCTGACAGCTTTCGAGTCAAAATCGACCGGCAGTACGTTTCGGTGAAAAAGCATCGGCGTCGTCGGAAGCAGATAGTCACTGCGACGTTCAAGCAGTCGACCAACGTGCAAAATCCCATTCCGAACGGGTATTAAGTCTTGCAGCGTGCTGTACTCCTCTGGTGCCGTATCGCCGCGCCAATACAGGTCTTCCATGTGGTCTGTAATGACAAGCGCTCGCACGATATTTTGCACGTCCGACACCAACCGATTCGTCACTTTTCGCACAAGAGGTGGTCGGTCATGGCTTCGCGACGCCTGCCATAACACCAGCTCGGACTGATAATCTTCGAAAAAAATAGCATGGCAAAATTTCGTAAGGGTTGCCTGTAGCGTCTCGTTTGGCACCTGCTCGTAGCACCCGCCTAGCCACTGGTACCACGAATTTTGCTGATAAACCAGTGTATAAATATCCTCGAATCCTTTGAGGATGCAACAGCGTTTTAAGTACTCTGTCGCAAGTCGGTATGGATTGTCTGGCGCGAATTCGGATGTTTTCACGCTCAGAAGCTCTGGCTTGACGCACTCCGTCTCCTGCGTCAACTGCAGGAAATCATCGAAAGAATTCTCAACTAAAAAATCTTTCAAATCGCGCCCGTGGGTTTCGGAAATTTCATAGGGCAGCACGACGTTCTTCACGCTTTTCGCCGCTCCTTGGAGCCACTGGCACCAGACCGCCGCGCCAGTTTGTCCTGGCTTGTCGGAGTCGTGGACAACTACCACATCGAGCGCTTTGAAAACGTCTAACCACAAATCCTTGGGCTTCTCTCCCGCTCCGCAGGCGTTCGTCAGTACCACGATGTGAGAGCGTTTTTCGGTCGGAATCCGTGCCAGCAGTGCCGTGAGGTCGGAGATCCCTTCCACCTTGATAACCGTCAAATCGTCGGCTGTCCCCTCCTCGCGTGCCTTCGCAATGGCAAGCAGCGCCTCGGTGCCGATAAGTCCCGCTTGCGTTCCGGCCACGATTTTGTATTTCGCTTCCCCGATTTGCTTCCCGCTCCGGTCGAATTTCGGAAGAGGGGTACCGTCGGTCTGCGCAACCACATACCCCGTCGCACTTTTCGCGGGGTCGGGGTCGGCGAACACTTGAAACCCCACGCACATGCGGCTTTTCTGGTAGCGGCAAAGGAAACCGCCAGCCCGCTCCACTGCCTCGCGATTCGTCGATTTCAGCCCACACCACCGGTCGCCGTTCGCGTTCCACGGGAGGATGTCGATTTCGGTCTCTGGCGTTTTTTTTTCGCGTTCCTCCGCTCGTGGTATTCCTCCATTCCGAATTGCTTCCGGTAGTGGTTCAGCACGTCGAGAAAACTCCGAAACCCGCCCAAAATCTGCATTAACGCGAAAAAGTCGAGCTTCCGCCCGATTCTGGCAGAAAAACCATGGAATCCGGTAGCGTCCCGACCATGCAAGTGCCGTCAGAATCACGCTTTCCAGATTGATTCTCGACTGGTCGACTCCCACGGGGTACCTTGGCAGGTGAATTTCAGTTCATCTGCCTTTTTTTATTTCTTGT
>JAUNBK010000147.1 GCA_030527105.1 Planctomycetia bacterium | reverse complement strand
AACACCAAGCGCCCAAACACCAACTCCCGAAGCGCCCCAAGTCGAAGCGCGCGTCGAGCAGCCGGAGCGTTTCCTCACACTTGGTTCGATGGATCCCAACTCCCCGTATCGAATGGTGGCGACGCTCACGAATTCCGGCGCGGCAGTCGTGTGTGTGGAGATGAATGAGCCGCGACTTGTGAGCATGAGCGACGACGCTAAATTTAAAGGTGGCTACATCGGTTTTTTGAATGTCGATTCCGAGCGCCATTTCTCGCCCGAGGAGACGTTCCTCTCGGGGGATTATGAAGGTTCCGACCGCAGTGGTGGCTGCGTCGTTCATATTCTCGCGCCGGGCACGCCAGCCGAGAAAGCGGGGTTGCGTATCGGGGACAAAATTCTAAAAATCGACGAGGAAGAAGTCCTTTCTCCGCAGGATTTGAGGGCGAAAATCTCGCGACGCCGACCCGGGAAGGAATCGACGCTCAGCGTGGAGCGTGAGGGCAAAATTTTGACACTCCCGATCACGCTTGCGCGCGAGCCGGTCCAAGTGATTCGCCCCGAAAATGGCGATCAGGATTCGTTCCTCACCACGTTTTCGTCCTTTGGAAGTCAAAAACTTCACGAACCCTCGCGCGAGATGGGGGACATGATTGGAAAAACGGACGACGAGCGTTTACGCGAGTATCTCGGCATGGAGTTGAACGGCTTCGACCTTCGCACCGCCAACTGGGAGATTGAGAGCCAGTCGGTAGATTCGGTCGTATTTCTCCTCAAAATTCCGCATTTTGGTCTTGAGGTTCGAAAAACATACACGCTCGCCGCTGCGCAAAAGAAGGATCGCGACGATCCGACCGCCAAGGCGTATCATCTCACGCTTCGCATTTCCGTGCGGAACGTCGGAAGCCTTGATCGTTCGTTCGCGCTCCAGCAGGATGGTCCTGCGGGTTTGCTCACGGAGGGGCATTGGTTTTGCTCCAAAGTGAGTCGTTCCATGTTTGGTTTTCAAGGTGTGCGCGACATTATCGTCGGCTACGCGGACTCCTCCACGCCGGAATACACGACCTGCTCGTCCGTCGCGCAAGGTTTGTGGGGGCTTTATACCCAAACGGAGAAGCGCCCCATTCGATATATTGGGGTCGACGCGCAATATTTCTCCGCCATATTGATTCCTGCCGATAACGCCGATGGCGTCGATAGTGTCAACGGCGCCGATAACCCAGATAGCTCGAAGGGCAAACTACAGATCAAAGAAGCGACGGCGCTGCGCTTGGGGAACGTGCCCGAGACGTGGGAAATTTTGACAAACACCTCGTGTCGCCTTCGTTCGAACGAAACCATGCTCTCCCCCGGCGAGAGTGCGTCGCAGGAGTTCACGATTTTCGTTGGTCCCAAACGCCCGGCGCTTTTGTCGAGCTACGAGTTGGACAACGTCGTTTATTATGGTTGGTTTTCGTCCATTGCCGTTTTGCTCACGTGGATTTTGCACGTTTTCTACGGAATCGTGGGGAATTATGGCATCGCGATTCTTCTTCTCACGGTGCTCGTTCGTCTTCTCATGTTCCCTTTGAGCCGAAAGCAGGTGAAAGGGATGCTGATTATGCAAAAATTGCAGCCCGAGATGAAAAAAATCACGGAAAAATACGAAGACCCCATGGAGCGCCAGCGCGCGCAGATGGAGCTTTTCCGCAAGCACAACTACAACCCCATGTCGGGTTGTTGGGTGATGCTCATTCAGCTGCCGATTTTTATCGCGTTGTATCGAGCGCTTCTGGTCGATGTGGAGCTTCGCCAAGCGCCGCTTTTTTCCGATGCGATTCGATTTTGCTCGAACCTTGCCGCGCCCGACATGCTCTTCAGTTGGAAGGGATACGTGTGGGACTTCATCAGCTCTGGACACGGCTTTTTCGGCTTGGGACCCTACTTCAACCTTCTCCCGGTTTTGACGATCATCATCTTCATCGCGCAGCAGAAATTGTTCATGCCGCCGCCAGTCGACGACCAGCAGAAGATGCAGCAATCGATCATGAAATATATGATGATATTCATGGGATTCATGTTTTTCAAGGTTCCGAGTGGGTTGTGCCTCTACTTCATCATCTCGAGTCTTTGGGGTCTTGCGGAACGTCAGCTTATGCCCAAGGCGGAGAATTTTGAATTGGAGCCGGGAGTGATTGAGGGACGATTTTCCTCCAACACCACGCCCTCCGCGCCTCCCAAAGAGACGTTTGGTCAGAAGATTGCACGACTTGCGGGGAGAGAAACTTCTCCGCCCGAGTCGCCCCAAGCGCGCAATAAACGTCGAAAGAATAAAAAATAGATTCTCTCCTCGGCGTTTGAAATTGACTTGCAGCGCGAAAAACAAGCCCACAAGCTCTCCCTTCAGCAAAGTCCTTTGGGAAAAAAACTGGGGGGAGCAAGGTGTGCGGCGAGCTGAGGCGTTGGCTCCATGGTGTGCCCCTTTAGGAACAAAGTCGCGCCTCTCGTCGGGCGAGGTTTTCTTCGTACTGGAGCCGGCGTCGATCTTCGAGTTTTTCGAACGATTTCACCTCGCAATCCGCCTGCAGAAGCGACGTGCGACGAGATTCCGAAAGCGCCGACGCGTCCGCTAATTCTTGCTTCGTACGCGTGATTTGTCGGTGCAGCTCGCTCTCGCATTGATGATAAAAAACGAGAAGCGACATCGAAATGATACCTTTTTGGAAAAGCTCCGTCCGCTCTGTCTCCAACTGCTGGAGTTCGTCGCATAATTGATCGAGTCGCGTCGAAATCTCCAACTGCGTGTGGAGCGAGTCTTGGAAGTCCGCCCGTTTTTCGTCTCGAACGTTCTTTTTGACCTTTTGTATCGTACCAAATCGAAATTGAAATCCCATACTATTTGCCTCCTGTATGTTTTTTGACACGAAAATATTGCGCAGATTAGTGAGTCGTCGCAACGCCCGAAATCGCTTCCAACTCCGCAATCGTCTGCGCCGGGGTGGAGGATTCGTTCATTTTTTGGCGGAGGAATCGCGTAATCTGCTCTCTTTTCTCAAGCGCTAAATCGAGCTTCCGATTCGTTCCTTTTCGATACGCGCCGATGGCGACAATATCTTGATACTCGCGCCAAGTGGCGATCATTTCACGAACATAATTTGCCGCCTCGCATTGTTTTCCAGGGCAAATATCGTTCATGAGTCGGCTGATGCTCCTCGGAATATCGATAGCGGGATAATGCGCTTCTTGAGCGAGCTTTCTCGAAAGCCAAATGTGCCCGTCGAGCAGCCCACGCACGGCGTCCGCAATGGGTTCATTTTCGTCGTCGCCCTCGACGAGCACGGTATAAATCGCCGTGATATCTCCATTTTGCGTCCTCCCCGCGCGCTCGACCAAGGGAGGAAGCAACGCAAAAACCGAAGGAGGATACCCACCGCGTCCGGCAGGCTCGCCAGACGCAAGACCTATTTCGCGCTGCGCGAGTGCGAAACGCGTCAAAGAATCCATCAGGAGGAGGACATTTTTCCCCTGATCGCGAAAATATTCCGCCACGACCGTCGCGGTTTGTGCCGCTCGCACCCTCACGATTGCTGGCTCGTCGCTTGTCGCCACGACCAAAACGCTTCGCTTGAGTCCATTTTCACCAAGGTCGCGCTCGATAAAATCATTGACTTCGCGTCCACGCTCTCCGATAAGCCCAATCACGATAACGTCCGCAGAAGTATATCGCGCGATCATTCCGAGCAGCACACTTTTTCCGACGCCGGAGCCTGCGAAAATTCCGACACGCTGCCCTGCGCCGAGGGTGAGGAGTGCGTCGATAGCGCGGATGCCAGTCGCAACGGTCTGCGTGATGCGGGGTCTTTCGTGCGCTTTTGGTGCGCGACGACAAAAAGGAACGCGTCGCGCTGAAGTCGTTTTGAGCGAGTCAGCAGAGCGCCTGTCGTAATCGAGAATATTGCCCTGAGCGTCGAGAACATTCCCTAAAACGTGGTCCCCAATCGAGAGGCTGAGGGAGGAGCGAACGAGGCGGACTTCGTCCCCGTGCCGCACGCCGTGTGTTTGCGCGTAGGGGAAGAGAATCGCGGTGTTATTTTGGAAGCCAACGACTTCCGCCGGGATCGGCTTCTCGCCGCGCGCTCGAATTTCCGCCATCGCCCCGATTGGCGCGGCAAAACCCGCTGCCGACACCGTGACGCCTGTCGTTTCAACGACGGACCCCACGATATCGGTCGTGATAATCGAGCGAATTTGGTCAGCAATATCCAATGGATTCATTCAAGCTCCTCCATAATGCGGCGCAATTGCGCTTCGATTCTTTGATCCATGCGTCCAAATTCCGTCTCTAAAACACACTCGCCCGGGAGAAGCGTGTCATCTGGCTTGATTTCGATCCGCCCCAATTTGTGGAATTCCGTTTGAATGTTTTTGATGGACGTTTTGAGCGTGGTGATTGTGGAGGGGTGGAGGCGCAGCACGATTTGATTTTCGCCAGAGCAAAGTTCCAACGTCTCGCGGATCCAATTCTCCGAGATGGAGGGATCTTTTTGGAGTTCGCGACGAACGATTTGGCGCGCCACGGCACAAACGAGACGCAAAAACGCCCGTTGCCATTCGTTCGTGAGTGAGGCTTGGACTTCACGCAGATTTCGCGCGATATTTTGGATCGCGGCAGCCGCCGTTGGCAATTCCTGCGCCACACCGTTTTGGATGCCGATTTGTATTTCTTCTTCACGAGAAACTACGCCGGCATTATATCCTTTTGCGTAGCCATCTTCGTGCCCGAGCCGATGGGCGTCGCTGCGGATTTTCTCTGCCTCTTTCAGGATTTCTGCGCTATCTTTTCGCGCCTGTGCCACGGCGTTTTGAATAATTTCGCGCGCCTCCTGCCGGACGGCATCAAGGTACTTTTGCGCTTGTTGTTCCAGGTCGTCGAAATTAAACAAAACGGGTTCGTTCTCTTTCATATTTGCGCAACCGTCTCCTTTTGAAGGGACGCGGGGAGCAAAACCTCACCCGAGAGCACGAGATTTCGCGCAAGCTGCGTCATTTCTCGTCGCGCCTCCTCAATCTCACGCAAGTGGACGGGCTTAAAAACCCCAAGCTGCTTGCGGATACGATCCCCCTCCTGAGGCGGAAGCGCTTTGGAAAGGCGCTCGATAAACGAGGGGGTCGCATACGTGAGCGCCAACAATGCCGTGTCGGGCGTGGATGATTGGAGAATTCGGCGCAAATCCGCGTCGCGAAATTGTTCCAAATCGTCGAAATCGAGCCAATCGAGTTTCGTTTCTTGGCGCTTTTCCTCCCCAAAGACGCTCGGAGCCACAATCTTATTTCGACCTGCCGCTTTATTTCGACCTGCCGTGTCGTAAAAATCTCCTTCGATCGGCTCCTTCTCGCCCGATTCTTCAGGAGTCCCCAGCAAGGAGGCGCATTGTTCGAGGACGATTTGAGCAGTTTCGTGAAAAATCTCCTCCGAGACGACTTCGCACTGCGCAAGCCGAAGATTGACGAGGATGTACATTTGTTTCGAGAATTGTCGCAGCACCGACTCTTTTGTGTCGTTTGGCAACCTCGAGAGAATCAAGGCTATCGTCTGCGGACGCTCTTCCTTGAGCGCTTCTGCGAGCGTTTCGGGCGGAATTTCGCGCAGCGCGACGAGAATGGGCGAGTTCGCGTCGAAATCGTTTGCGACTGGTTTTCTCTCCAAACTCACGTCTTGCGCGTCCGTCTCCGGGGGGTATTCTTGCGTATCCTCAGGAGTTTCGTTTGACGCAAAATCCGTCGCGTTTTGGGGCGGGGCGAGATTCTGCTCCAGATTTTTCTCCGGCAAATTTTCTCGTGACACCACACTCTCGGGTCTTGAGTTCAAAAATTGCTCCGTCGAAATTTCTAACAACGTACCAACGTTTTCGTCTTTGATTTCACACTCGGAATCCGCGTTGTGTTCGACTTTGTGCTCAACTTTGTGCACGACGACATCATGATCGGCTTCATGTTCAACGTCGTACCCAGCCTCATGTTCACCGTCG
>JAUNBK010000146.1 GCA_030527105.1 Planctomycetia bacterium | reverse complement strand
GACCACCCTCCGAAATGGGTGACCGGGGACGAACAGTTTCAGGTCGTCGAAAAACGCCTTGAAGCTCACCGACTTCCCATACTGCCGCGAGTTGACTTCCCAGATTCGGGAAGCCACGCCGGCGGAAATGAAAGCGTTCGCGGACAGTTGGAATCAGTGAATTTGGATTCCGTGAATTCAGAATCCGTCAATAAAGATGCCAATAATGCCAAAAATGGCAAGAACGAAAAGAGCGAGACCGATGAGGAAGAAAACAAACTTTTCGACAAAGGGGCGGTTTTTCCAATCCTCATCCACTTTGCGCCTTTTTTCTGCCCGTTTGCGTTCCTTTTCCTTCCGTTTCCATTTTTTGTATTCTTCCTCCGAAACCGGAACGGTTTTTATAACTTTTCCGGTTTCATCGCGAGTTTCAATTGCGTAGAGGGAAAAAATATCGCCTGCATCTGGATGGAAGAAGCGCGAAAGTCCAGATGCGTCGAAAACGTCCTCACCCATAAATGATCGGAAGACGTTTTCCCAGTCGTCATTATTTTTTTTGTCATTATCATTCATAGGAAGCCTACGATGGAAAACGGAATTGTTGTACCCATAAAGGCAAAAACCGTCGGCTTTGAATCCGAAATTGCCAAGGCGGAATCGCGATTAAAAAAGTTCGAGAACGCTATCGACGCCGTCAACAAAACAGTGGGGAACAAATGGAACCAGATGGCTGCTGGCGTTGCCGTCTACACCACGGCGTTGAAAAACGTTGTTGGTGCCATTCAAACCCATATTATATCACCACTTGCAAGCGCCGTCAATGGGTTCGTTGAATTTGGCGACCAACTGGCGAAAACGTCGCAGCGTGTCGGCATTGGTGTGGAAAGCCTTGGCGGGTTGAAGTTCGCGGCGGAACAGTGCGGCGCGAACTTCGATGTTCTTACCGATGCGCTCAAAACGTTTCAAAACCAGATAGGAGCCGCTCAATCTGGCGATTCTGGTATGATCGAAAAGCTCCGGCGCGTTGGTGTCGATGCGGAGGCATTCAAGGGACTCAACAACGAAGAGCAGTTGATGAAACTCGCTGACCATATCCAGGCGATTGGGAATCAGTCGGAACAAACTCGCGTTGCTATGGAGCTTTTCGGCGATGCGGGCTTCAAACTTTTGCCTTTTTTTCAGGAAGGCTCCTCAGGAATAAAAAAACTGATGGAAGAGGGGAGGAATGTAGGGGCTGTTCTTGGCGAACATGCGGCAAGTGGCGCGGCTGCTCTTGGCGATTCGATGAATCGGATGCGAACGTCGGCACGGAACGCATCCGTGGTTTTTGTCTCCACGCTTGCGCCTGCAATGACAACGTTTTTCGACAGTCTCTCTTCTGTAATCACAACGGTAATGTATTTCAAAGATGAGATTTTTGCGGCTGGGGTTGCTGTGGGTCTCTTTGCGGGGTCGCTCGCCGTTCTTTCTTTTGTGGAAATCGTGAAAGGGCTGTATGCTACCGTGAGTGCAACGAAAGCGCTTTCCTTTGCATTGACTGCGATTAGCGCCCACCCTGTGCTTGCTGCGTTTACTGTTCTGGTCGGCACGCTGGCTATGGTCTCCGCCGCTTTTGAAACCAACACGGATTCAATGTACAGGCTGAATGACGAAATGAAAAAAAATTGCGATCAGGTTCAAAAACTGACCGCCGAAGATGAAAAACTTATGGAGCGGCTCAAGGAACTCCAGAGTATTGAAGACCCGCTCAAAAACTCCGAAATGGAAGAGGCGAACCAGATCATCGAGAAATTGTCCAGCAGATACAACGGGCTGGGGGTTTCGGTTGATAAGGCGACGGGAAAAATCGTCGGATTGGTGGAGGCTCAAAAGAAACTCGACGAAAAGATCGCGGAAGATCGGGCGGAGGCTCTGGACAAATGGATAGAGGAGGCGAAGGAAAACAAAAAAAGACTTACAGCCCACGCGGACCATCTGAAAACGCGGTGGTCGCGTATGAATTCAGACTGGCGGTTTCTTGACTATATCCGAGGCGGAAAAGAGCGGGACGCGGAGAAGGAAGGGAACTTGCGGCAGGAGGCTTCGGATTTGGAACTGAAAATCGCCGAAGCAGAGGCGGAGCGGGACAGGTTGCGAGGCGTTTCGGGTGCAGGCTCTCAAGATTCCGAGAAACCGCTGGAGGCGCTGACGGAAGAAAACAGAAAAGCGCGCGAAGAAGAAGCAAAGACGAAAGAGGATGCCGCAAAAATTCGACTCGACACCGATTTAATGGACCCACTCGAAAAAGCGTATGCGGAACTCGCCGAAAAAACTGCCGAAAAATACGCAAAAATCGAGGCGGATATCGAAACCGCCAGAAAAGCAAACGACAGCGCTCTGGTCGCGGCGCTTGAGGCGCAGCTTCAAAAGCTCCCGGAGTGGGAAGCCGCGCAGCGTCAAAAAATATCGGAGAATGAAATCGCAAGAAGGGACGCGGACGCTCTGAAAGAATACGACGAGTGGAAAAAAGCAAATCCAGACATTGTCGCGATCGGTGTGGAGGATGGGAGGATTTCGGGCGCGCAATCCGCGCTGGAGACCGCGAAAGAGAGACACGCGCAGGAAGTACTTGGCGGAGATGCCGGGCGGATTGCGGAAGCGGAGAACTCTCTTAAAGAGGCGGAAATAGAGCTTGCGAAAGTCGTTGCTGCCGCGTCTGGGGAAGATCGCAGAAAAGCGCGCGAAGAGGTGGCGGCTCTCAAAAAACAATACGAAGAGAAGGAAAAAGAAGGGGCGGGAACTGCGGAACTCAACGCTCTTGCGGAAAAGATTCTCGCAGCGGAAGAATCTTTTCGCGCAAAGTCGGCGGAATACTTCGCGGCAATCGGAACACTGCAAGCCGCGCAGCCCGTGGAGGAACAGGTCGCGGAAGCTGCGGAGGCGGTTTCGTTTGGAAGTCGCGGGACGTTTTCCGCGTTTGGAATGGATGCCGTGATGGGGAATTCGATACCTCAGCAGACGTTGGACGAAATTAAAAAAATCCTCCTTGTCGTGGGAAGGATTGAAGAGGAAAAGAACGGCGAAGGGTTCGTTCTATGAACGAGCGCCTACGCTTCCTTGAAATGGGTGGCCGAGGACGACCACCCTCCGAAAAGTACCACCCTCCGGAAAGGGGAATTAATTAAGTAAGAAAGACATAAGAAAGACAGATGAGTATATGAGCTATTTTATCGCAAAGACTGGTGAATTTTCGGCGACGGGGACGCGAGACCCGAAAACAAGGGACTTCGATGTAAAATTCAAACTTGTCTCGACAGGCGGACTGTCTCCCGGAGACGCATGGGGGTGCGCATGGAATCAATTGAGGCTCAAGTATCCGTTTTTTCGCGGATGTAAACTCAAATCCGTTCAGGTTGAGGGAAAAGCGGAATCGTGCGGGTGTATGTATGATGTGACGGCTCATTATTCGTATGCGGACGAAGAAACGGACCCTTATTTTGCGACACTCTCTTTTTCCATGCGCGGCGGGAGAGAGAAAAAAATCCACGCCTTCGACACGACAAGCTATCAGGCAGTTCATGAGTTGTTGCCGCCTCCAGATTTTCAACATGCGATAGGATACGATAACGGCATATTTCAAGGCGTTGATGTGGTTGTGCCGACAAATGGGTTTTCTGTCGACGTCGACCTTCCAAATTCCGCGTTCAGCGCGGCGCAACTCGCATGGTGCTGGAGCGTCACGGGGGCGGTTAATGCGGCACCGCTCTGGGGTTTTCGACGCGGCGAGTTGCTTTTCCTTGGTCCGACGGGGAATTCATACAGGAAGAAAAACGAGAACGATCAGTACGAACTGTGGTGGCGATTGAGTTTTGAATTCGACGCCCAACCGTCGATCACGAACGCCAATATTCCACCTTTTCAAAATATCACGAAGGAAGGGCACCAGTATTTCTGGACGTTCTGCCGCGATAAAAAAGACCCGGCGTCTGGAATTACGATACCCGTGCCTGTGGCGGCGTATGTCGAAACTGTTTATCCCTATGCAGATTTCAGCTGGTTCGCGAACCTGCACTGGTAATCAAACCTCATAATGCCCAAAATGCGAAAGGATATCCGATGAGCGAATTCGGAAAAAAAGCAGTACCCGGACAAAAAAACCTGCGCGCTGGTGCGTATAATCGAATCATTGCGAAGCTGGGGCAGTTGGATGTTCAGCCGCCCGATGTGGTGAATCAGCCACGAGATACAAACCTCGTCAGGCTCGAAAATGAAACAGGCTCTGCACTTTCGCCGTTCGGAGTCGTGAAAACGGATGCGGCAACGTGGGCGGAAAGATACGATGAGACGTTCGAACGCGAGGGTATGCGGCGCGGGGTTGAGATTCAGGGCGCGGAAGTCGCAACGGAGTGGGATAATGTCGCCGTCTTGCAAAAATCGGCTCCCGCAGATCATATCGCGCAGGCTGTGGTGTCTGGTCCGACACCATGCTACATAGAGTTTCCGGATGAGGCGAGCCTTGATTTTCCGTTTGCGATACCAATCCCCGGCAACGTTCAAAAAATGAAAGCGTCCCCCTTCGGAAGAAATCGCATCCTCTGGCACGCAGAACCGGAAGAGAGTATCGAAGCGTGCCAAGGTGTGACGCTCCAAGCGTACGTCAACATGGGCGAGGATGGACAATGGGTTTGGTTCAAACTCCTCGCGGACTTGTGCCCGTGCGGGAGCGCGCAGGCGCTGCTCGTTGATGAGTGCGGGAAGCAGATTGGTGAGTGCCCGATCGTCAAGACGGTATGGGCACCACTGCCGCATGATGAGGAAGCCGCGCCGGCGTGCGACTGCCCGGAGGGGGCAACTTCCGCCAACATCGATGTTGGAGGGGGGGAGGGCACAGAGGGTTCCGACTGTTGGAAAGAAGGCGACATTCTGCCGTTCTGGTGGTATCAGTATCTCGAAAAATGGGTGACGATTCCGAAAGACCAGACTGGTGCCGGGAGCGCGTGGGCGGTCACGATTCCACAGCCGCCGTCCATAGCGTGCGAAGCCGTCGAAGTGGTCGAGGTCAACGACGCGGGAGGGGAAGAGAGAAAAATCGTCTGCGAAGCCGCGCTCGTCATTCCGCGAAAAAAGCTCACGGTACAAAATGGGTGCGCATGTCTCGCAGACGAACAGCCGCTCGCGGTCGCACTACCGACGCCAGAAGTGGTCTCGCGTCTCGACTTTGCAATCGAAACCGGCGACGCGACAGGTACTGAAGATGACCCCTGCACGTGTGCGAAGGCAACGCTCGAAGTCACGACGAAACCGATAGACTGGTGTGAAGGGTGCCAGTCCGACGAACGGACACAGAGATTTTCTTTTCCTGTTCCGCCAGAGAATGGAGGCACTTTCGAAGCGCTTCTCGATATGAGCGTCCGAAAATCCGACACGTGCGGCGCGGTGGAGGTCTGCACATCACGACGCGGGTACTCTCTCGTGTGCGGTGGCTTGTGCGCGGAGGATATGATCGAAACAACGTGCGAAACCGTGCCGCTCTTCGAGAACGATGAGCTTGAATACGTTTCCGACGTGACGCTCGAAAACCTGCAAGTCTCGCTCGATACGACGGCGGCAGAAGTGGTAACGGACGCCACATACACACCGCCGACGGCAACGCTCGAGACGGAAACAGTTTCGGTTCTCACCGATGCAAGCGTTACCATTTCGCCGCAGAATGTCGCGGTATCGTATGATCGCGCCACGGGTCTCGACTGGTCTGGCGTTTCGTGGTCGGTTGAGATTCCGACCGTGGAAAAGACCGTAGTAACGGGAATTTCTGTCGACGGGTGTAATATAAATGTCACAACGGAGACAATCCGCGTTGTCGATCCGTCGCTGGCGTGCGTTGTGACGATGAACAATGCGCCAACACTCTCAACGAGTAGCGCAACGACGACCGTGCGCATTGTGCCCGACGTAACATTCACGCCAACGGAACGACTTCTCGCGATTCCGACCGCAGTGAGGTTGTCAACCGGTGGTGTCACTCTCCAAAAAGAGAGCATCACCACCGCAGGAAGCGGCACCATTTCGGGCGGAACTGTCCAGACGCAGAAAACGAAAAAGAGGGTACTCGTTTGCGAGTAAAGAAAAAGTGGTCCCCTTCGGAGGGTGTTCC
>JAUNBK010000145.1 GCA_030527105.1 Planctomycetia bacterium | reverse complement strand
AACCCTCGTTTTGTTCGTAACCCTTTCCCGACGGCGCGATGTTTCGTGTCGTCGGGAGGTTGAGTTCAGGAGTTTTTATGACTGAAATAAATCCTTTTGATTTTCATCTGTTTTGCAACACTGTGAAAAACCGGACGGGCAGGAACAGCGTGACGGTCAATAATGGTAACGTCAATTCGGAACGTCACGCACCGGAGCTAAAGATGAACGCGCCACGCGCCAGGGAAAGTTGGACGTCGCCCAACGGTGATAGAAACAGGAAGGAGGTGCTGTATTTAAAGGATTCGGACGTGAAAGTTTACACGCGCTTTCAATCCAGTCTCGCGATGCCGGGCGGGTTCACGCTTGACCTGAACGCGGTGGCGCCGAACGTGGCCATCGGTGGTCTGGAATCGAAGACGGTAACCTTCAACGCGAACGGCATTTCCACGGGCGTGAGCATCGCGGGCGTCAATGGTTTCGTGGAGTTCGCCGCGAATGAATCTACCGCCTCCGCCGTGAACAAGGAAGTGAGCGCGTTCGACTGGAACGTCACGAAAATTGTCAACAAAACGGACGGTACCGGCAAGGCGCTCACCACCGATGCGGTTACGTTTTATACCGTGCTGGATGTGCCGGTCAGTTCCACGACGTCAACTTCAATCGTGTCAAACTTTGCCCTTTTTAACTGTGAGGTTTCAATGCAAAACATAGGAGGAACTATTGTCACCTCCGGAGCTACTACGACAGTTACTGGCGGCAGCACGTCGACATCAATGGTTGTAGGAGTTTCTCCACCGACGACTGTAACGACCGTCGGCGATACGACAACCATTATAGTCCCCTTGTCTGGTTTTGGCTCCAGTTCTGTGGATTTAGTTATTACCAGTGTCGGCGGAACCAGTGCTATGAACGCTACTTTGGATAAGAGAACATTTGAGAACTTCACCTCTGTTCATTTCGGCATCAGAGATAGTGGAACTACGAGTTCAATTGGAAATATAACGATTGTTGCAGGAACCACCATACTGCATAATTTCAAGCTTAATAATTCATTGGGAAACTTTTGGGACGCAAACGATAGTCCATCAAGTGACGACTTGAATCAACCATGGATATCCGCTCTAGAATTTACCATTGAAACAGCAGGGGTGAGGGGGGCTTTCAGTGCAGAGACCGCTCTTACTCGTCTGACGACTTTTTTGCACGATCAGGATGATCTTTCAACCACGGATTTAGTGGAAGGGCATAGTCTACAATATGACACGACGGATGGCGCGCCTGCGTACCTGTCCTCGGTGTATTTGGACTCGGTCACCAGACAATGTTTCATGGGTTGCAAGTTTGATACTGCGGACTACATAAACAAAACCCATGGGAATGTCGTCAACTGTTACGACCAGGCGGCAGCGTTGACTGTATTTGGGCAATTGCTTGGTATCAATGTAGAATACGCCTTTTCTCAACCCTTTGGTTATATTAAGGAAACCACTTTGGTGGGAGACGTCAGGACTAATAACCCTTTTCATGGAGCGGGAGGTCCTTATGTGATGTTTAATGCAACAACGGTAACTCCAGACGCGACATATACCCTAATCGTGGGGATGGACGCATCTGGCAATCCTGTGGGTCGAACGTTTTTTGGCAATCATGCATTTGCCGTATACGACGGCAAGGTTTATGACGCTTGCGGCGGTCCTGTCACAGGGTTGCCTGCATCAGAATATTTTGACTCGATAATCGACTTTGATGCAAACGCGCAGGATAATCAAAAATCTGGAAAGTCAAATTTCGCCGAGAATCCTTGTGACGTACGATGGAAAACCATGGACATCTCTTCGTTAATACAATTTACGATATGAAAGGCTGGTTTGTTATGAATTGTAAGATAAATCCATTATTACGTTATGTCCTTATTTTTTTTCTGAGCATTCCATTTTTTTTCGGTGGAATTGTTGTTTTTGCGGAGGACCATCCGTCGATGGAGACCAGGAAACAAGAGGCGTTGAGTTCTTACGATAAAGAACGATTCAAGATTCAGCAAAGAATCGCTGGTGTAGAGGGGATACTCACGTATAGTTATACGAGTGCGGTGAATTATGCGCGACTCGCTTACGGGAAGATTCCAGAAGCCTCACGCCCTGACCCCGAATATAAATTGCATGAGGGGGCGTTAAATGAGATTTCCATTCGCCCAGATGAGATTTCCGGGTACATGTTCAACGGAAAAGGGGAGGGGGCACAAGGTCGCTACAGATGTAATGTTTATCGCGATTTTACCGTTGACGCAGAACCATCTGAAACGTCGCCCCAAAAAAACAAAGTCTCTCTTTTTAATGTACGAATAATTGTCTGCACGGACTTTATTTCCGCGTTATTAGAATCGCTTGTGAGGGATGTGCCTCCGCGCTCTTCAAAGGTGGAATACCAGCGATATTACAAAATTGATAATGGTCCAGGTCATGCGTGCCTGATAAGCCCAAGGGGTGACGACAGCATTTCGCCATTCTGCAATGTTGTTTTTGTGCGAGGTAATGTGATTGTTCGAGTAATGGCGGTGCGTGAAATGCCACATCCTGACTGCGACTGTCTTGATCTGGCGTTCACACTGGATGAAAAACTGATCGAAATGTTTGAGAAAAAAATGGGTGGACGTCCTCAAATGAAGGTAGAAAAAGCGCCTGCGGAGGACATTGTCGTAACTTCGGTCAATTGGCGGGAATTGAATCCATTTGATATCGAACGCCATATGAAGGAACAAAAGGATATATATTTTGTTGTAGAAGACTGGTTTAATTACGATCCCCGTTATGTCTCTGAGCCTTCAGAGAACGAAAAAAATCAATATGAAAATACGCAAATCCCCCAAATATTCGGACTGAAAACGAAAGACAATTCTGATGACTCGAGGTTGCCAACAGCGACGTCATATCAGTTTACCATAGATATTCCTGATTATACAGATTTCCCACATACATTCACATATTCAAGAGGTCATAAAACCTCACCGAAAACGGCAGTTGGCGAACAAAAACTAATTACTGTTCAGATTGCGATATTGCCCGACGGCAAACAGGCAAGACAAAAAATAATTGAATTTGTTAAAGGCAAATATACGAAAGACGGTCATCTGAATCATTTGAGAGGACGGACTTTCAATGTGCCTCTTTCATATAAACTCTCTATGTATAGAATTGACCTTGGTCCAGGCGAGGACTGTATAGTTGACGTTGTGGATGGCGGTTATCGTCTCTTGGAGGAACTCGCTGGAGGTGAGCCTTTCAACTACTCGGGCAGCAGTCTTGCTTGTAAACCTTACCTGAGCGACCGTCGCCTCGCCTTTGTTCGTGGTAACGTGGCGGTTTACATGTTTTCCACCGACCCTGACGTTGGATGCATGGACCTCGCGCTGAAAATGGACGCGCAGTTAAAGGAACTGATGAGAAAAACGAAGGAGACCGACGACTCTAAGAGGCGTCACACACAGGAATTGGAAGCAGATAAGAGGGGCGAATCTCAAGCCCCTACGGAAGAGCCGAGAACCTTTTGTGAACTTATGGAGAAATGGGATAAATATTGCGATCAGGTACGCAGCGCATTCATTTACCGGATATCGACAAATCCGCGAAGGCTATACACACAGGATACATTTTCGACCTCTACAGAGGTGAAAGAATTGGGACAGTCGAACAGCCCATTTTTTTGCTATTATTTACCCCACGAAAACTTGTGCGTGGAAGCGATGACATTGCGTTCCGCAGAGCACGCAAAAACGTGGATGCTGACCTACCTCGGCTGGGATACGCGTATTTTATGGTGTCAAATAGACGAAGAACGTCTCTGTAGTGAGTGGCGTGGTTTTCTGCGCCATCCAGGCGTGTCTCGTTTTTTTCTGTCGGCGAAATATAATGGTTCGCCCATCGGCAATTTTTCTTTCGAGAAACGGTTTGGTGGTTTTGAGGGGCACAAAATATGCGAGATAAATTTCATGCGGGGGAACGTTATTGTTAGTGTGTACGTCCCCGCGACATGGAAGGAATCTGCTTTAGACAGACAGCCTCTTTCATTTTTTCGGGACTCAAATTCTCAAGATGTTCCCGATCTGCGTGAAATCGCGTGGCGGATCGACCAGTATTTGAAGGGCGACCCAGTGGGAAAATTGAGTGAAGAGGAAAAAACGAAACTCAAAACGCTGGAAATTGCGTTGCCAGAGACGGAATTTTTGCAGGGAAAAGAGTATCCGCTTGATTTTCCGCGAAAACTCCCGGACGGCACGGTTCCCGCTGAGATACGCTTGGTCGTCAGTCGAGGCGAAGTCCAGCAGGTCTCCGAGAATCCAACCCTTGCGCCGGAGATCAACGGCAAGTACACCGTTCTTTTCGGACAGTCAGGGCAACAGACGATTCGTTGTTACCATCTCGATGAATCCGGTAAACTCCTCGCGTGGGGTGAAGTGGAAGTCGACGTGAAATATGCGCCAACAGCGGAAATAACAACGCCTCCTGCGTCGAAGTGATTTTGCCGCGTGAAGTTTTTTCAACATCCAGTCCGTCGTGGTTCGTGGAATGAGAGGTTTCACGGACGGCGGCGGATTGGTCGGTTGCGTTCATTATCGTTTTTTGAAAATAAAGGTGTTTTATGATATGTGATGCAAATACTATTGAATCCATGAAACCTCCTGGCGGGTTCACGCTTGATTTGAACGCGGTTGCGCCGAACGTGGCCATCGCGGGCCTGCAATCAAAGACGGTAACCTTCAACGCGAACGGCATTTCCACGGGCGTGAGCATCGCGGGCGTCAATGGTTTCGTGGAGTTCGCCGCGAATGAATCTACCGCCTCCGCCGTGAACAAGGAAGTGAGCGCGTTCGACTGGAACGTCACGAAAATCGTCAACAAAACGGACGGTATCGGCGAGGCTCTCACCACCGACGCCGTTACGTTTTACACGGTGTTGGATGTGCCGAAGGATACGTGGAATGTTAACGATTCTGTTGCGGATGATAAAAACCAACCGTGGACAAGCGCCCTTAAATTTACCATTGAAACAGCAGGAACGAAAGACGCTGAAGACAGTGTTTCTGCGTTATCGCAATTGACAACATACCTACATAGCGGTCATGGACTAAAATATGATACGGAAGAAGGACGCGGACAATATGTTGGCTATTATGCCACTCCCACTGGGGTCAGAGCTTACTCTTTTGACACAACTAACTATATGATTCCTGGAACATTGGCTGTTCCCAAAAAAGTTAATTGTTATGATCAAGCCGCAGCGTTAACCACATTTGGGCGTCTTCTTGGCATAAATGTTCGCTATGCGCATTCTGACCCGTTTGGGTATATCAATACAACAACTCTTGTTGGAAACATTAAAAGCAATAACCCCTTTTATGATGCAAAGGATAGTGTGGGTAACCCTATTTATTCTACAAATTCATTAGTTGATATTACGACTGCAGACCCTGGCGTAACCTATCGATTACTCTACGACTACGATGGCTCTTCAAACTTTGGCAACCGTTCTGCTTTTGGTAATCACGCTTTTGTTGTTCTGGGTAGTGGAGATACTGCATTACTAAAAACTTTCGATGCTTGTGCTGGGGAAAATAAGAACATTTCTCTGATTGACTATTTTACAAAAACGGTAGATTTTGCTGCCAATGCACAAAAAAACGCGCAACTGGGTACCACATTTTATAAAGAAACAGCGAGCGAACTTGTCTCAAGCGTAATATACTTTGACGTCAACGGTATCAGATAGCCACCTTTATGTGAGGAATGCAAATATGAAAAAGATAAATTTTATTGGATGTGTAATATGCATCTGCATGGCAATTTTTACTTCAAAAGCAACAGTGTTTTTGTCAAGGGGTACCGGTTGAAATTGGGTTGGATTTTTCGGTATTTTGCAGGCGATTTTCCCATTTTCGCCCGGAACGAATCAGTGAGTTGAGGATGATCAGAAGTTTGCGGGCGCAAGCGATCATTGCCACTTTAAATGGTTTGGACGCGGTCAGCAAGCGTTTGAACATCTCACTCAAAACCGGATTGCAACCACGAACGGCGCAAGACCCACAATGGAGACCGCCTCGCCAGACGTCAGGGTTCCAAGTTTCGACGAAAGTCCGGATCGTTCTGTATCAGCATGTCGATTTCCTCCTGGAGCC
>JAUNBK010000032.1 GCA_030527105.1 Planctomycetia bacterium | reverse complement strand
GTGCGTAGCTCCAACGGCGGACGGAACGGGAAATTTCAACGCGAAGTATTATAAAGATTGGGGGCGCTTTTAGAGCGTGACGAACTTATGAGAGCGTGCATTCAACGAGTTTCTTCGGCGCGCGTTCGCGTCGGGGACGAAATTTGCGGCGAGATCGGAAGCGGGGTGCTCGTCTTGCTCGGTGTCGCTGCGGACGACACGGAGTTGGACAGGCGACTTCTCGCGGACAAAATGGCGGGGCTGCGTATTTTCGACGATGCCGAGGGGAAAATGAATCTTTCCCTTGAGGACGTTGGCGGCGCGGTGTTGGTCGTGAGCCAATTCACGCTTTTGGCGGATTGTCGCAAGGGACGCCGACCCGGTTTCACGCAGGCGGCGGAGCCTCAAAAAGGTATGAACGAGTATTGTGCATTTGTCGAATATCTTCGTCAAAAAGGGCTGAAGGTCGAAACGGGACGCTTTCGCGCCATGATGAAGGTCGAATTGATTAATGATGGTCCCGTCACGATTTGGCTCGATAGTCGAGAACTCATGAAACCACGAAACGGACGGTGAAAAATGGCTTTGTGTGATTATTTTGATTCTTTCGTTCTTTGCATTTTGCTGTTGGGAACCCTCTTTGGACTTTTTTCCGGGTTCATCTCCACACTCTCCATTCTTCTCGCGACGGGAACTGGGTTTTTCGTCTCGCGCAGCGTCTCCTTCAGATTGCAGGACGCGCTCGGAATGGATCACCCTCTTGGCAGACTGATCGTTTCCTTTTTCGTTTTTGCTATCGTCTCTTTGTGTGTCTACAAAATCATGAATATGCTCAGCAACCTCATTCGAGCGCACAAATTACGCGCGTGGGACGCAATCCTCGGAATGGTTTTGGGATTCGTTTTGAGTCTTGCCGTTTCGTGGGGAGTCGCGTGGTTTATCACGTTTTTCGAGGGGGCTCGTCCGTTGGTTTCCTACTCTCGAAGCGCAAAATACCTCGTCTGTCTCGCGGAGTTTGGTAAAAATAGGAGCGCGGACGGAACCAACGTCTGCGGCGCCTTTATTGCGCGGGTCGAGGCGAGCGAAGATGGTGGCGAAACGCCCTCGAGTGTTGGCGATGGCCAAGTCGGAATGCTGAGCGCGACGGCACTCACCCCCCATTGGACGTTGAGAGAAGGGGAAGAGCCAAGCGTCGCGCACCGTTTTTTGGACGTTTTGGACGGCATTCTCTCGTCGTGCCTCCCCGTTTCGTGAGAAATCGGTCGGAATCCTCCTGCGTCCGACGCGGTTCCTCACCAACAGACGTGATTCGTCGCCAATAAACGTGATTCGCCGCCAATAAACGAAATCAAAACGTCATTTCTGCGCGTTGGATGATCTGCTCTTGATAGGGAGTGTCCAACTCGACAAAATACCCGCTCCACCCCCACACGCGGACGATGAGCTGCGCGTGATTCTCGGGGTGGCGCTGCGCGTCCAACAAAACATCGCGATTGAGCGTGTTGATCTGCATTTGGTGCCCGCCGCGCAAAATGAAGAGTTTGATGAGCTGCGCGACTTTCTTCACCCCCTCACCATCGCGAAAAACACTGTCGTGAATCTCGATCGTGAGCGGCCCGCCGTTGATGACGCGCGAAAGATTGGGCTTCGTGAAAGATTTGACGACCGAGATCGGTCCCGGCGTTTGAACGCCCAAACTCGGAGCATAATTCGCGGGGAGCGGCGTTTTCGCCAAGCGACCATCTGGCGACGCCGGTAGTTCCTCCGCATACCAAATATAGTACATCGCAGAGCCGGTTCCTACGCGATATATCCCCCCACGACAATTGATCCGATTCTCCCAAGAGTCCGCAAAATCGTCGAGAAGCCGTGTGCCAATGGGGTCGATGGAGTCGTCGTCGCACCCGAATTTAGGCACTTCGTGGCGCGCAAACGCAAGGAACGATTCGTGCCCGACGAAGTTGGAGTCCACCATGTTCGCAAGCTCGGCAAGCGAGACGCGTTTCTCCTCGAACACCGCTTTTCGAATCACGGCAAGAGAATCGACCGCTGGCGCGAACCCCACGCCGTGGATGCCGAAGTTGTTGTATTTGCTCCCGTGCGCCATGTCGCGCGCCTTTTCGATACGCCCGTCGCACATCATCGAGACGAAGGGGCAAGGGAGCATGTCGACACTTTCGAGCGAAGCTGCAATGGCGTCCGCCCGCGCAAAAAGTCTCTCTCTCACGACGTGCATGAAGGATTCGAACGAGTCGGCCGCGCGCCCCTCGGCACTGCGCATTGCCTCATCGACCACAGCAGGGAACGAAACGGCGGCGATATTCGGAATATCCATCCCGACGCCCGGTATGATGAACTCCCAACACGCCGCGACGGCATAATCTCGCGCATCTTCGAGGGTGTATCCCAATTGAACGAGACCCGGCACAACCACGTCGTCATTCGCGTATTGAGGGAATCCGAGACCTTGTTTCGTGAGTTCGACTGCTTCCTCGTAGAGCGCGTCTGGCGTCGATTTGGAGACACGAAGGTTGATTTTCGGGTCGATCAACTTCAATTCGCACGACGCTTTAAGCGCCATGTGCGTGAGAATATTCGTCGCGTCGTCCCCATTTTTATCGACGCCGCCGAGCATGAGACTCTGCCCGTTGTCCCCCTGTTGGACACCCACGTACAAATCGCTATCCCGATTGCACGAGAGGAAAAATTCCTCCAAAAGCTCAAACGCTTCTTCGTGAGTGAGCGCGCCAGAATCAATATCCGCCTTGAGGTACGGGAACATAAATTGATCGAAGCGCCCGAAACCATTGTGGTACGCCCCCTCGCACCAAAGCGCATAGTGGAGGATCCGGAGGAATTGGAGTGCCTCGCGAAAATCCCGCGCGGGCTTTCGAGGAACTTGCTCCAGCGTACGAACGATATCGTCACGCCCCTGGCGCCGTGCCTCCTGGATATACGACTCGGCAAGCGCGCAAACGGCATTGATCCCACTCTCAACGGCGTTGAGGAACTCGATTCCCTCCTCGTCCTTCTCACGCAGCGCGCGTTCTTTTCGCTCAAGCGTCTGGTCACGCAGCGCGTCCAAGCCACGCGAGAGGGCAATCTCGAAACGCGGGCTGAGGTTGAAGACGACGCCCATTTCGTGAAAATAAGCGTTTTGGCGCAGATATTCCATCTCGCTTTGCGTCATTCTCTCGGGCAAATTCGCGCACGTACGCGTGAAGACGATTCTCTCGTCGGGGAAAATCACGGGCGTTCGCGCCTCTTCGGCAAGCATCATGCGCAAAACGTCCGCAGCCCGGGCGCAGCGCGAGCCGCGCGGAGAGGGGAGCGCTCCCCAATCCACCGTCCGACGAAATGCGTGGTGTTTTTTCTCGAGCAAAAATTGTCGAAGCGATTCAATTCGTGGAGTCATTCCTCTCTCCTTTCGCGCTGATTTGCGCTTGATTTCTCCCTCGTTTGGTCTATACACGTTCTCCTTAAAATTCCCGTTTTATGCGACGCTCTGCGAGTCGTGGTGCGCAAGCTCAAACGGCGGACGGCACCGGAAATTTCAATGCGAAGTATTACAATTTCTCGCGGGGATTATCGTTTCCTCTCCCAACGGAAGCACTCTCGACGATTGTAGCGCACTTTGCGACATTTGTCAAGCATATCGAGGACAAAATCAGAGATTTTTTTGAGGTTTGCACCCCTCGACCAACTACGATGATTCGTGTAAAAATGCAATGCTCCACAAATATTTCCTAATGCACAAAACCGCTATGGTCGATACAACCACAATAAACGCGCCTCCACTTCTATAAGTTTGTGTCCGATTCGGTTTTTTATTTCCGCGTCGCGCGGCGGGTGTGAGGATTCATTTCTCCGAGCCAAACGACGGCGCGAAGAAGCGAAAAATCGTCTCGGACTCCCGAAACTTCAACGAGAAGTATTGTAAAATTTCATCGAAAACCAAGGAGGTTTATTATGTCCAGGCGGAAGAAAGGATTCTTCCTACATCGGGCGGTCGTGGTGTTGAGCGTGATATCGAGCGTGGCGTCGGTGGGAAGCAGCGTTTTTTCGACAGAATTCGAGAGCGCTCACGTCTCCTCGTCGAGCATGTCGAGCGCGTTGGTTCAGCCGAGCAATACGACGCAGCCCCCAGCAGCCCCCCAAAGCTCCATTGCGGAGTTGGAGGCGCTTGCGCTTGCAAATCACCCCGCGATTCAAGCCTACGAGCAAAAAATCCAAGCCCTCAACGGCATTTGGCTTCAGGAGGGATTGGGACCGAACCCCGAAATCGAATATTCGGGCGAGGATATGTCCTCTGGCTCTGCTGGCTCGCAAGGAATTCATTTCTCCCAAGAAATCGTGACGGGGGGGAAGTTGGCGCGCGCTCAAGACGTTGTGTGTCACGAAATCCAAACCATGAAGCACGCTCGAGAAGTGGTGGTCTTTCGCGTGAAGACCGACGTGCGCGTGGCGGCGTTCGCATACATTGCCGCCCAAAGAAAAATGGCGCTCATGCAGGATATCGTCAAAACCAATGAGCAAATTTATTCTCTCACAAAAAGTTTGTACGAAAGCGGGAGTACCAATCGGCTCGACCTTTTGAACGTCAGCATGGAGATGGAGAAATCGAAGCGCGAACTTACGAATCTCGGCAGCGATTTGGAGGCGGCGTGGCGAAATCTCGCGTGTGTCGTGGGCGATCCAAACCTCTCTCCTGCGTGGTTGGCGGACTCCCTTGATTGCACTCCGCAGGTCGATTCGTGGGGATATTATCAAAATATCCTCGAGCAAACCAGTCCCGAAATCGCTCGAGCGCAGGCGCAAGTCGCGCAGGCAAAGAAAAAATTGGAGCTTGAGTGCGCGAAAAACTCCTCCAATTTCACGATATCGGGCGGCGTCGCTTATGCTGCCGAGGAACATCGTACAGAAGCGAGCGTCGGCGTCAGCATTCCGTTGCGCATTCGCGATAGGAATCAGGGAAATATTGCTGCCGCGCGCAGCGAAATCGTCGCGGCACAAAAGGATTATGAGCGCACGCTTCTCGAAGTTCGACAGCGTCTTGCGGACACGTACAACAACTTCAAAAAAGCGGCTGAGGACGTCACTCATTATCGAACGTATCTCCTTCCGCAGGCGCGCGAGTCGTTGGAGCTTGCACAAAAAGGGTACCAACAAGGGGAACTCACGTATTTGGATTGGCTCAACGCGCAGCAAAATTATACCGAGCTAAACATCGCGTACCTCGAGCGAATGTGTGATTATTGGACGTTCAAATCTCTCCTCGAAGGGAAACTTCTTTCGGGGGGATTGGAGGATTCCCCCTTGTAATTTTGGGAAAATTGTGGTAGAATTAGCTCAGTCATTGGGAATTCAACCCCAATCCACCGAGATGGAAAACTAGATTTTGGTTTAATATCGCACTAGGGTACAACATATAGCCCATGTTTTTAGCACTAAAGATCCTCCTTTGCGTCCTTGCGGCAGGGAACCCTCTTTTGGCGAGGTACTACTGCAACGCGCATCATCGCTACATCCTCGCGCAGGAAGATTGCGACGCGGCAAGCGCCCACGCGGCGATTTGTTCGTGCTGCTGTGGTTCGCACGCGCCTGAGGGTGAGTCAAAGGGTGCGTCAGAGGGCGAGCCAACGGAGGAAGAAGAATCGGCAAATCACGACGGCGCGCGATGCTCGCATCCGTTGGGGGAGTGCAAACTCCAGACGGTTGGCAGTGGCGTTATGTTCCGTACCTTTGCGTCGAGCGAGGAGATCGAGTTCGACGTCGCGATTGTGTGTTGGGATTCGAATTTCCACTCGATCCTTGACGACTTTGTTCCCCACGGTTTTCGTTCATTTTCTCTCGCCCTCGAAGTCGATTCGTTCAGGGAATCACCTCTCTATATTGAATATCGCTCTTTATTGATTTAATACGTGGGCGTCTATTGCTCCACTATTTAGTCATTGTTTATAGAATTTCGCGTTGGAATTTCTGGATGGATTTCGCCGTTGGAGCCGTGTGCTGTGGCTCAAGAAGCGACGGGAAACGTCATTTTAAAGTACGACGAGTTTAAGAGTGAGAAAGAACATGAAGAAAATAGTACCCTTTTTTATTATCGTTTTGATCGCAGCGATTTCGGTGGCGTTTGCGTATCCGTTTCGCGCCAAAATCTTGGGTGCCTTCGGCGTTTCGTTGGAGACGCACGAACACGAAGAGGAACACACGGCGGGTCTGCCAGAGGATTTGGTGGAAGTATCGCTTTCTCCACAGGCGCTCAAAAATATCGGCTTGGGGGACGATGATTCTCTCTTGAAAATCGAGGCGCGCTCCTTCGCCAAGTCGCTTCGTTTTCCCGCGATCGTTGCGGCGCTCCCCGGCAGAACGCAATCCAAAGTCCCCTCGCCAGTCTATGGAATCGTGACCAAAATCTATTACGAACCAGGATCGTCCGTCTCGCCGGGGGACGCTCTTTTTGAAATCACTCTCACGCGACAGGACGCCATCGACGCGCAAATGGAGTTTTTGAGGCTTCAAAAGGAGTGCGAAATCCTCAACAAAGAGATCGAACGAATTCGCGACTTGCCCGAGGGACTTGCGGCAAAAGAGTTGCGCGAGCTGCAATTCGAGAAGGACAAAAACCTTTTGTCGATTGATATTCAAAAAAACATACTTCTCGTGCAGGGGTTGGACGCAGAGATGATTGCGCGACTCGAGGAGGGCGAGATCACGCGAAGCGTCACGACGCGCGTTCCTCCCGTGAGTCATCATGGTTTGATCTCGGACGAGAATCCTGGCGAGACGAAAGACGCCCTCATTCTCGACAGCCTCAACGTGAATGTGGGGCAAGTCGTCGCGCTTGGCGACCCTCTTTGCGTGTTGTGTGATTTATGCACCCTCTCGATCCGTGGCGAAGCGTTCTCGTACGACGAGGAGCTTTTGATGAGTGCGCTGCGGGAGAAGACGCCCGTCAGAGTCGTTTTCGAGGGAAAAGACAAAAAAGTTTTGGAGAATCTCACCCTCCGATCCATCGACAATCATATTGACGAGACGAATCGCACGACCGTTTGCTACGCTGATTTCGCGAATACGATCGATTTAGAGCAAACATTGGAACAGGGGGATTATCCTGCGCCGAGAACCTTCACGCATTGGAGATTCAAGCCCGGGCAGCGGGGTGAGATGGAGGTGGAATACGAAATTCTCGAGAACGTGATTATCCTCCCTGCCGAGGCGGTTGCGCGCGAAGTGAATGATGCCTACGTTTTTGAGTGGGTCGGAAACGATCCGCACGGACAAAAAATTTGGAGGCGGAAGCCCGTCCACATCGTGTATCGAGTGAAAGATATCTGCGTCCTTGCCAACGACGGGTCCATTTTTCCCGGATCGCGCGTCGCGACGCGTGGCGCGGAATTCCTACTCGCGGCGCTCAACGCCCTCAATTCGGGTGGTTCCGTAGAAAGTGCCGATCCTCACGCGGGTTGCTCTCACTAAATGAGTCACTCAGAGGTTGGATTTTCTCGTTCGTTTAGCAAAATTTCGCGTAGGATACCAAAAAATGTTTAACGCAATCATTCGTTTTTCGCTTAACAACAAATTATTGATCATAATACTGTCCCTCGGCTTGATGATTTATGGCGCGTATCAGACGCTGCTTCTGCCGGTCGAAGTGATTCCAGACATAAGCCGACCGAGAGTCACCGTGATTACGGAGTGCGAGGGGATGGCTCCCGAGGAAGTCGACACGCTCGTGACGATTCCGTTGGAGACGTATCTCAACGGCGCGACGGGCGTCACGACCATTCGAAGCAGCTCGACAGCGGGACTCTCCGTTTTTACGATCGAATTCAATTGGGAAATGGAGCAGCTCAAGTGTCGCCAGATCGTCGACGAGCGCCTCCAACTCGCGGCGGAAACGCTTCCTGAAGGGATTATTCCGCGCATGACGCCCTCCGTCTCCATGATCGCTCAGCTTATGTTTCTCACCATTTGGGACGAGTCGGGAGAGATTCCGCCCATGGAATTGCGCACGCTTGCCGATTGGACGGTTCGACGCCAACTCCTCGAAATACCGGGCATCTCCGAAATACTCGTCATTGGTGGCGACTTGAAGCAGTATCAAATCCAAGCCCGACTCGACGACATGCGGCGGTATGGCGTCACGTTTGAGGACATTGAGGAGGCGCTGGAAAAAAGCAATCGAAACGTGACGGGTGGGTTTCTCAACAAGCAGGGTCCCGACCGCGTTTTGGTGCGCTCGATTGGACGGATTGAGTCGGTCGAGGATTTGAAGGGTCTCGTCGTGAAGGGAGAGAGTCAGCCGCCAGTCGTTTTGGAGCAGGTGGCGAACGTTCTGCTCGCCCCTGCCGTGAAAGTCGGAACGAGTGGCGCATACGTGAAGCGTGCCGACGGCTCCATCCATGCGGGTCCCGCCGTCGTGCTCACGATTGAGAAGCAAATTGGCGTCGACACGCGAGAATTATCGCAGCAGATTCTCGAAAAAGCCAAGATGATCGAAGAGGCAATCCAAAGCGATTTTCCGGGCATAAAAATCGAACCGCTCTACCAGCAGCAGACGTTTATCAACCTCGCAATCCACAACGTTTTGGAGGCGCTGTGGGTTGGTGCCCTGTTGGTGTTGGTCATTTTGGCGCTCTTTTTGATGAATTTTCGCGTCACGTTCATAACGATTTTGGCGATGCCTATGTCGATTTTGATTTCGTGCCTCATTTTCGCGTGGTTTGGTTTTTCGATCAACACAATGACCCTCGGTGGTTTGGCGGTCGCGATTGGCGAGCTGGTCGACGATGCGATTGTGGACGTTGAGAATATATTTCGGCGTCTGCGTGAGAATTTTCGTTTAGAACCCTCGAAAAGACGTGGCGCGCTGCGCGTCGTGTTCGATGCGAGTGCCGAGATTCGCAACTCCATCGTTTTCGGGACGATTATTGTGGTTTTGGTTTTCTTCCCGATATTTTTCCTGCCGGGGATGGAGGGCAAATTGTTCGCGCCGCTGGGCGTGGCGTACGTCGTCTCGATTCTCTCCTCGCTCGTCGTTTCGCTCACGCTGACGCCCGTGCTTGCCTATTTTTTGCTTCCTTCGAAAGCCGAGAAAGCGAGAGAACACGAGGGATTCCTCCTTCGCGTCTGCCAGTGGTGCGCGGAGCGCGCGATTCGCGTGAGTCTCAACTATCCCAAGTCGATTCTCGCCTCGGCAGCGTTTTTAGTCCTCATTTTTGGCGTTATCTTCATGGACATGGAGCGCGACTTCGTTCCGCCGTTTAACGAGGGTGCGCCTCAGGTGAGTGTGTCGCTCACGCCAGGGAAATCGATCGAAACTTCCGAACGATACGCGTCCGAAATAGCTCGACAACTTTTGGAGATACCCGAAGTGCTCTCCGTGGTGAGAAAAACGGGTCGTGCCGAGTTAGACGAACACGCCGTCCCCGTGAATACGTCGGAGATGCTTTGTTCGCTTGATTTGACGTCCCAAAGAGGCATCTCGGAGATATTCGACGACATCGACAAGGTGATCGACGCGCAGAACACACCGGGCGCGATATGTTTTTACGACCAGCCGCTCCAGCACGCGATTTCGCACCTGAGGACGGGGACGCGCTCGCAAATCGCCATCAAAGTGCGTGGGAACGACATGAAACTTTTGCGGCAGCGTGCGCTCCAAATTCAGAAGTTGATATCGCACATCCCCGGCATTGGGAACGTTCGAATCGAACCCGTCCAACTCGACATTCCTCAAGTTCGCGTGACGCTTCGACGCGACGAGCTTAAATTATACGGAATCACTCCCGAGGACGTGAATCGTACGGTGGAAATCGCCATGCAGGGAGTCGTTGCGACGGAGGTTTTGGAGGACGGCGTCAAAACGTTCGACGTTCTTTTGAGACTCTCCGATGATTATCGCGAGGATTTGGAGACGCTCTCCCAACTTCCGATTCAGCTCCCGGACGGAAGTGCGATTCCGCTCTCTGCCGTGGCGAAAATCGAAAACACCGTCGGTCCCGCGCGAATCGATCATGAAGCGTGTCGGGCGCAAATCACGGTTCAAGCCAACCCGAGAAACCGAGGCGCCGTCGACATTAAAAACGATATCGTCGCGACTCTCGCCCCGCATTGGAGAGAACTCACCTCGCACGACGTTGGGATTCTTCTTACGGGGCTTTTCGAGAGCGAGCAGGAGTCGACACGGCGCCTTTTGCTCCTCTCGTGTTTTTCGCTCACGGCGATTTTTCTCGTGCTTTTCCGCATGTTTCGATCGGGCAATATTGCGCTCCAGATTATGTCGTCCCTCCCACTTGCGCTCATTGGAGCCGTGGCGGCGATGGAACTCACGGGGCAAGATCGTTCGATTCCGAATCTCGTCGGCATGATTTCGCTCTGCGGAATTGCGTCGCGAAATGGGATTTTGCTCATCGACCATTATTTTCACTTGATGCGCTTTGAAGGGTATCAATTTTCGCAAGACGTGATCATAAAAGCGGGGCGAGACCGCGTCGCGCCCGTTCTTATGACGGCGCTCACTTCCACGCTCGGGCTGCTTCCGCTCACGTTTGCGCCAGACATGCCCGGTCGAGAGATTTTGTACCCCATTGCAACGGTAGTCGTTGGTGGTTTGATCACGTCGACGCTCATGGAATTTTTCGTGAGACCGGCGCTTTTCTGGACGTGCTCGCAAAACACTGTGCGAAAACTCCTCGAAGCAGATGCCCAGGGAGACGAAAGAATCCTCAATTGAGTTTTGTTGTTTGAATTTTTTAGACGATTTATTTCACCTTTACCCATTTTATGGAGGAATCATTATGACCAAAACCTTCACCCTTGCCACGCTCGTGACGCTCGCTGCGTACGCGATTTTCGCATGTTCGGGATGCAGCCAAGACGCAGGCAATTCCCCGTCGTCTGCCGGACACGTGCACGACGAGAATTGTGGACACGACCACAGCGACCATGATGCTCATGATGCGGCGTCGGAGGCGGACGCGCACGCAGCGCTTCATATTTCGCACTACAAGCAGTGGGTCGTGAATTTCCCCGGACACAAATACGCGCTCGAAGTGACGACGCAGGACGCCGACAATATCGTTCGCGCCTATCTGACGAACGCGCATTTTGAGCCAATCGCGGCTGGCGTCGAGAGCGTGGAGATTCGATGTGTGGTGAGCGACGCGCCGCAATCCTTCACGCTGGCGAAAGTCGAAACCGCCGCTGGCGAGAGTCTCCGTTTCGAGTTGGCGTCGGACGAATTGAAAGCGCTTCTGCGTGGCGAGTCGCTCAACGCTTCTGCCGTCGTTGAGATTGATGGCGCCCCATTCAGCGCGGATTTCGAGAAGGCGAAGTAGAAGAAAAACATCCCAGAGGGACTTATAATACTTCCCGCTGAAATTTCCCGTTTCGTCCGCCGTTGGAGCTACGCACCACGGCTCGCAAAGTGTCGCGCAAAACGGGAATTTTAAACGACGATGGGTGTAAAATGACGCTGGCGCTCAATTTCGCTTGAGCGCCAGCAGAAGTGCTTCATCTATACTCGCTGAGAGGTATTATAATACTTCCCGTTGAAATTTCCCGTTCCGTCCGCCGTCGGAGCTACGCACCACGGCTCGCAAAGCGCCGCGCAAAACGGGAATTTTAAACGACGATGAGTATATGACCTTTGCCCTCAATGCTTTTGAGCCGCCTCGAGTCGAGCGATCGCGTCGTCCATCGCGGCAATCTGCTGCTTCATCTCTTCGAGCGACGCACGCTCCGCAGCCACGACTTGCGCGGGCGCACGCTCCACAAATGACGCATTCGAGAGCTTCTTTTCCTTCGCAACAATGAAACCCGAGAGCTTTTCGCGCTGCTTGCGGTTCTTCTCCAACTCGACTGCCACGTCGATCAACCCCTCGAGATTGACGCCAAGCTCCCAACCGTTCCCCACCGCGTTGGACGAGAGCGGGGGCATGGTCGCGCTCGGTCCCCAATCTTCTACAACCGCGAGTGCCATGGATCGAAAATACGGACGCATCGGCTCAAGGAGCGCTTTCGTCTCCTCGGAACAACGGAGCGTGAATCGGATCTCCTGTTTGACGGGGGCACCTTGTCGCGCTCGAATCTCTCGCACCGAACGAAGGACGTCTTGGAACACGGCAAACTGCGCCTCAATCGTCTCGCTGCGCCGCGCCGCATCTGCCGAGAACCAAGGAGCAACCATCACGCTCTCGGACGGCACTTGAGACAACTCTGCCGACGTGAGACCACGCCGAGGCGCAACCTCGTTGAGCAAATGCCACACCTCTTCCGTGATCAAAGGGATAATCGGGTGCCACAGCCGCAATATCGCGTCGAGAACATACGCAAGCACTCGCTTCGCGACGGGCTTCAAGTCGGGATTTTGAAGACGATACTTCACCATTTCGATGTAGAAGCTGCAAAATTCGTCCCACGTGAAATCGTAGAGCATCCGCACGCAGACGGAGTAGTCGTATTGCTCCAGCCCCTGTGTGAATTGCTCGGAGACGGTCGCGAGCCGACTCAAAATCCACTTATCCTCGACAAAAAGCTCCTCGTCCGCAATCGGCTTGGGCGAAAAGTCTGGCGCGTGGACGCTCTCATAATCCTCCGCAAGGTACATCATGGCGAACCGGGAGGCGTTCCACAATTTGTTGCAGAAGTTGCGCGCCATCTCGAACCTCTCGCTCACGACCGCGCCACGGGGGAAGGCTTTGTCTTCGTCGCTTTTCGCCCATTGTGTCGAGAAGCGCTCCTTGCACTTCGGGCACACTATGGTCGGGAGGATTCGATTCTCCTTCGTCTGCTCGACAAGCGCGTGGCAATGAGGACACTCGAAATCGACTGGGAGTCGCACGTCCTGCGTGTCGGTCGTGAGCCACGCGATACCCATCCGAAGCGCGTCCGCGCCGAACTTCTCCACCACATCGAGAGGATCGACGCCGTTGCCTTTGGATTTCGACATTGTCTCTCCGTACCTATCCAAAATCTTCGGATGGATGAAGACCTGGTGGAACGGCACCTCGCTGCAATTTTGGAGACCCGAAAGCACCATTCTGGCGACCCACAGCGTGATGATGTCTCGACTCGTGATCAAAACGTTTGTGGGATAATAATAATCCAGCTCTGGCGTTTTCTCGGGCCAGCCCAACGTGGAGTGCGGCCACAAAGCGCTGGAGAACCACGTGTCGAGCACGTCTTCGTCTTGGACAAGCTCAAAACCCGGGACGGCATCGGAGGGCAAATCCCCCTCTTTCGCACATATCCACCACTCTCCGCTCTCCTCGTCGCGCATCCAAATCACATCGTCGCGCCCGTCGAACGCCTTGCGGATATCTTCCTCCGAGGGATTGCTCTTCTCGCCCCCCTCAATCGCTCGGCAATACCAAATCGGAATCTGGTGTCCCCACCAAAGCTGGCGCCCAATGGGCCAGTCACGCTTCTCGCTGAGCCAATCGAGATAGCCTTTTGCATAGCGCTCAGGCGTGATTTTGACGCGCCTCTCCTCCACGGCATCAATCGCACTTTGCGCCAAGTCGCCCATGCGCACGAACCACTGGTCGTTAAGGAACGGCTCAATTGCCATCTTCGATCGATCGCTGTGGGCAAGCTCAATTTCGCGATCCTCAACCTTGACGAGGAACCCGCCTTGCTCCAAATCCTTCACGACCGCCTCACGCCCCTCGGACATGCTCAAGCCACGGTATTTCTCGGGCACATTCTCGTTGAGCAAACCCGCGCGCGTCATGATATTGATGAACGGCAGACCGCAGCGCTTTCCCACCTCGTAGTCGTTCGCGTCGTGCGCGGGCGTGATTTTGACGCACCCCGTTCCTAACTCCGGCTTCGCCCACGCGTCCGCAACGAGCGGAATCTCACGATTGACGAGCGGCAGGAGGACTTTTCGCCCCGCAAGCGCCATGTCTCTGAGCTGCACCAACAACGGCAGATGCGTGCGTCGGCGCTCTAGCAAAGCATCCAGACGCCCCTGAGTTTCCTCTCGATCTTTGAGATTCTCGTCCGCAAGTTCGCGGCGCAGCGCACTCTCGAGCCGATCCATCTCCGCCTCGGGGTCGGGATGAACCGCAACGGCTGTGTCTCCGAGCATCGTTTCGGGTCGCGTCGTCGCAATCGTCACGAATTCCGGCTCGCCAGCGGAGGCGCCGACCACGGGATATCGAAAATACCAGAAGTGTCCGGCAGTCGCTTCGTGATACACCTCGTCGTCGCTCACGGCGGTTTGAAGGTAGCAATCCCAATTGACGAGGCGCTTGCCACGATAAATCAACCCTTTTTGGAAGAATGTGTAGAACGTGTGGCGCACCGCGCGGGCGCAAACGGGGTCGAGCGTGAATCGAAGACGCTCCCAATCACAACTGAACGCCATCGACTTGAGCTGATTGAGAATCCTCTTCTCGTACGCATCCTTCCACTGCCAAATTCGCCTCACAAGCTCCGAGCGCCCGAGATCGTGACGCGTTTTCCCCTCTTCCTCACGCAAACGCCTTTCGACCACGGCTTGCGTCGCGATTCCAGCGTGATCCGTGCCGGGTATCCAAAGCGTCTCGAATCCCTGCATACGCTTCATGCGGATCAGGATATCCTGAAGGGTATTGTTGAGAGCGTGACCCATATGGAGCGCTCCCGTCACGTTCGGCGGCGGAATGACCATCGTGAACGGCTTTTTATCCGGGGTCGGCTCGCTATGAAAAAAACCTTGCGATTCCCAATAAGGATACCATTTTTCCCACGCGCTGTGGAAATCATACTGTTTCGGAAGTTCAAACGTTTCGGACATTACGACACCTGACACATAATTGAATTTGCAAACGACGATAACAAAGGTCTGTATTATACCCGATTTTGAAATAAAGTCAAAGGACACCCCCGAATTTTTTCGACGATAGGTGCCTTCAAATTGAGTGAACCCCTATGCGGGTCTTTTTGGGGGAAAGAAATCTCGATTTTTCTCCTTCCTCCGAAATCATAAATTCAAAAAACCGCCTATTTTGAGCCTTTTTTTCGCATTTTCCCAGAGAAAAAACTTCACATTTCGAAATATATCCCGTAAAACACGTATTCTAAAGATTGTTGTCCGAGAAACACGATGTTTTAGTCCGTGTTTCGTGCAGCTGCGCTTGAATGCCTTAAAACAAGTGTGAAATACCTCTCAAAAACACCTCAAAAACAATTAAATTGACGAATATCAACCCTGCTGCGGAATTTCTACATTGAAACCCACTTTTGGAAAAAACATTTGATCGCAAAAAACACCAAAAAAGCGCATTTTTTCACTAAAAAGAATCAAAAAACACTAAAGTGGGAAACGCATCAGAGTCTTATTTTTACACAATATGGCATTTTTACGAATAGTGGACTAAAATATTTTGAAAAAACCCATAATCATACAACTTCGTAAAAATAGGTATTTCGCAAAATGCCCTCGAAATGCCCCTTATATTTTTGATTTTTTGAGATTCCGCGCAAAAATCAATCCGCCTTCTCTGAAGTGGTACGCCCGTAGGGCGGGGGTAGTTCTGAAGTGGGGAAACGCGTACCCTTGGCAAAACACCCCATCAGCCTTCGTTTGCCACCTTCTGAAAGAGGGGAATTTTTTGGGAGAGCAAGAGTGCTCTCCTTCCACGAAAAGACCACCCTTCTGGAAGTGAGGAACTGCTCTGGCGGGTGTGCCACCAAAGTTTGAAGGAGCCTTTGCACAGGATCCATCCCACGCCCCTCAATGAGAAGGGGGCGTGAGCGGGCTATTCCTCGGACTCGTTGCGATAGAGAATAACTTGCAGGTCGGTCGTGGCAACAGCGACGAAAAGAGGCAATCCATTCTCGTCCACAGCACTGCTCATCGCGATCGAGAGTATCTTCGAGGGTGCGACGTATTGGAGCATCTTTTCTCCCGTGTCACGATCCCATAAAACGGCGCTGTTTTCGAACATGCTCGTCAAGAGATATCGTCCATTGGGAGAGAGCGCCACTCCCACAATCTCCGTAGCGGCGGGAAATTCCTGAATCACCGTGCCATTTTCCGCATTCCACACGATCGTTCGACGATCTCGAGAACCCGAGACGAGAAACTTGCCATCGGCACTGAAGGTCAAGGCGCTGATTAGACCAGAATGCCTTAGGAAGGAATGAATCATAGCATCGTTCTGTGAATCCCAAATGCGAATGGAGTGGTCTGCACTCCCCGAGGCATACGTCCCCCCCTGAGGGTTGAATGCCAGAGATGTAACGGGCGCAGTGTGCTGGTGCAGCGTAACGTACCTCTTTCGCGTGACGGAATTCCACAGCATGATGCATTTGTCCGCCCCACCCGTCAGGGCGTATTGTCCACTGGGACTGAGTGCGACCGCTTGAATCGCCTTGGAGTGTCCGTTTGGCGGGACAGGATTGATGATACTCTCCAGATCAGGATCGTCCTCCAACGTGGTGGAGATGCCCATCATGTCGTCCTCGCTTTCCTCTCCCAAACGGCAAAGTGCCTTGGGGGGATTCGCAGCGACGTCCCACAAAATCGCGTACATATCCCTGGAGCCAGTGAGGAAGAGGATCGTCTCCAAATCGTTTGACGTGACAAGATCTCGACGAGCAAGCGCAAGGGCGTTCACACCTGCCCGGTGTCCCTCCATTTGGCGCACGATCGTGCCCGTGGAGGCGTCGATCAAAAGTGCCGTTCCGTCTTCGGAGCAGGTCGCGATATACTTGCTGTTCCACGAGATTTCGATCTGTCGGATGGGACCGGTGTGTCCCGTCTCCAAACGCGCCAATTCGCGCGCCTTGGGAGTGAAAACATCCACCGTCTCGGGGACCAAGAGGCGAAAAATGAGGTATCCCCCTCCGCCGATTCCCAACACGGCAAACGTCAAAAGAAGCAGCGCGGTGTAAATTTTCATGACGCACCGCCACCTCGCCTCACGGCGTCTCGCCGAAGTCGATTTGGTGTCTTTCCCTTGAACCCACCAAGTCGTCACTTCGTCCGGATTGTGCTCGGGAATCTTGAGCGTTTTGTGCTCTTCTACCGAATCTTTCTCGGCAACTTCCGCAGGCTCTTCCGACTCTGACGAAGTCTCAATATCTTCACTCATCGGTTTTTCCTCTTCCATTGACTCCATATCCCGTATATCCAAAACAACCTCTCACATCCTATTCTCCCTCTACTTTTATCGTATTCCCGAATATAGTGCAAGAGGAATTCATAAAAAAAAGGGGAATATCACACAACTTTTGCAATAATTGCGTCTGCCATTTCGGAGGTCGTCGCGGTTCCTCCAATGTCTGGAGTGCGATATAGTCCCTCTTTGAGTACCTCGCACATGGCGTTCATGAGCAGACCGGCAGACTCCTGCAATTTCAATTGTTCGAGCATCATGACGACCGCCCACAAAGTCCCCATCGGGTTGGCAATTCCTTTCCCCGCAATGTCTGGCGCGCTCCCATGGATTGGCTCAAACATGCTCGGAAACTTCCCTTCCGGGTTGATGTTCCCCGAGGGCGAGATGCCGATGCTCCCCAACATGGCGGAGCCTAAATCCGTCAAAATGTCTCCAAAAAGGTTGCTTGCCACGACGACCTGCAGCTCGTCCGGGTGCATGATAAAATACCCAGTGAGCGCGTCGATGTGCATTTTTCTCGACTCGATTTGAGGATAATCCTTCGCGACCTCCGCCTGAACCTCGTCCCAAAACACCATGCTATACTTGAGCGCATTGGATTTCGTGGCGCTCATGACCTTTGTATATTGGTGCTCCACTGCGTAATTGTAGGCGTAACGCATGATGCGTTCGGTTCCCTTTTGTGTAAAAACGGCGTTCTGAACCACCATTTTTTCGGGAGTTCCATCGTTCGAAATCGACCCTTGTGAGCAATACTCGCCCTCGGAATTTTCGCGCACGACGATAAAATCAATTTTCTCGTTCTTGATTGGGGAGACCAGCCCTGGCAGGAGTTTGATCGGGCGCATATTCACGTACTGCTCAAACCCACGACGGATGGGGAAAAGAAGCTCCTGCGCGGAGACTGCATCGGGGACACCCGGAAATCCGACAGCACCCAACAAAATCGCGTCACAATCCTCCAAGATTTTGAGTCCATCTTTGGGCATCATCTCGCCGTGCTTTAAATAATACTCGCAGCTCCAAGGGAGTTCGTTGAATTCGAAACGGATTCCGCCATGCACGTCCGCCAGTCGCCGCAGCGCTTTGACGCCCTCACGAACTACGTCCACACCAATTCCATCGCCGGGGACAAGATTGATTTTAATCGTTTTCATAAGACTATATTCTCCAATAACAAATCTTCACAAATGGCGGAAAAGAGCGAACCATACTCCATGTTCAGTGCGCATCTTGCTTTATAATACATCTCGTTGATTCCAGTGCCGTCCGCCGTCGGATCAACGCCTCTCGGCTCTCGAAGCATCGCGCAAGACGGGAATTTGAAGCACGTATAATGCACGATGATATACGATGTGTATGTACCCGCCGCATCTCGAAGCGCCGCCAGCTCTGTACCAGAGCACGCTCCAGAAACCGCAGCAACACACATAAAGTGTAGCACAAATAGGATGAATTTCAACCCCCACCGGGCAAAAAATCCTCAGGTCCTCATGCAAATCTCTCTCGGGGGGGATTGAAATCTACCCTATTTGTGATACACTATCTCGGGTGGTTTGTCCCTTGCGTGCGAAATGATCGCGTTTTCCTCGGTTTTGTCATGTAACCATGATTTCGCACAAAAGTAACGAACTGTGGCGTACAGCTCCTACGGTGGAGTAAAAACGAAATTTTCAACGCGAAGTGAAGCCGCGAAGTGAAGTATTGTAAAGGGCGACAAGTACATAACCATGCGCATTCCTCTGCTCAACTCGATTAGCGACTCGTTACAAATTTGCCTCGCCCCTGATCGAAATGTGAAACCCCAGTCGATTGGCGTGGTGATTTCTACCTACAATAATCCGGTATGGTTGGAAAAAACACTCTGGGGGTACTTCGCGCAAGATTTTCACGAATGCCCGTTGGAAATTGTGATTGCCGACGATGGCTCCACTCATGAGACACGCGATTTAATCGACCATTATCGAAACGAAACGGGTTGGAACATCCGCCACGTCTGGCACGAAGACGTTGGATTTCGGAAGTGCACTATTCTTAATCGCGCCATTCGTGAAAGCTCGTCGGAGTACCTTATTTTCACGGATCACGATTGCGTTCCGGAGCCGGAATTCGTGAAAAAGCATTATCAATACGCCGCCCCAGGTTTTTTCATTTCCGGCAGGTACAGCAAAATTCCACGAGTTCACAGCGAAAATCTGACTCGAGAAGATATCCAAACCGGTCGTGCGTTTTGTCGGCGATGGTTGGTTCGGAATGGTTTTTTCCGCATGTCGCTGATGTGCCCCGTTCAGCCGTTGTGGTTTTGTGCAATTCGCAACGTTCTGACCACGACTCGTGCCACATGGAACGGTGCGAATAGCTCGGGGTGGAAAAAAGACTTGGTCGCCATCAACGGATTCAACGAGGATATGGAGTACGGTGGGTTGGATGTGGAGCTTGGGTGTCGTCTTGAGAATCTCGGAATCCGCGCGCGGCAGGTTCGATACTCGATCTTCTGTCTTCATTTGGATCATGATCGCCCATATCGCACGCCAGAAACTCTCGCGAAGAACCGGAAAATCATTCGAAATACGTGCAGGAAAAAAATCGTCCGAGCGCCTCATGGCTTGGAGTAAGACGCTCGTTTTTGTGGGTTTCGTGCAAATAATCTAACTTACCCGAGGAAAAATACGAGGAGTCCAACGGGGATAAGATACCACGCAAATATGCCGATTCGGCGTTTCTTGACGAGTTGAACCAAAAAGACGAGCGAAGCGAAACTCACGACGAAACAAACGACGAAGCCGGAGGCGAGCGGGAAAAATGGGATATCTCCCAGTCCTTCACGCGAGAGTTTGAGGCACTCCACCAATCCAGCCCCAGCAATCGCGGGAATTGCTAAGAGGAACGAAAACGTCGCGGCATCGTTTTTCTTGAGTCCCGCCAAAAGCCCCGCCGTGATGGTGCTGCCGCTTCTCGAAAGACCAGGGAGAATCGCAAGCGCTTGGACGCATCCGACGCAAAACGCCTTAAAAAGCGATATATTCTTCAGATTGACTCTCCAGTTGCGCTCCTTATAATATTGCGGGTTGAGCATGATGATTTTCTGCGCCACGACAAGCAGAACTCCCGTGAGTACCAACATCAGCCCCGCAAACGAAACGTTGGAGAACAAATTCTTTTCGAGAAACTCATCGAAAAAGAGTTTCGCGCAGACGCCAACGATTCCGACAGGGACGCTCCCGACGACAAGGAGCGCGAGAAGCCGATTGTCCTCCCCCCGCACCATGCGCAAAACCGGACGCCAAAAATAGAACAAAATCGCGAAAAGCGATGCGCAATGGAGCAGGATTCCAAGCGACAACGGCTCGTCGAGCGGGGGGAATCCTCCGCATTCCAGAAGCCTCTGGGTGAGGAGGAGGTGTCCCGACGAACTCACGGGGAGAAACTCCGTGACACCCTGAACGATGGCGAGGAAAATCACTTGCCAAAACATAAAGAAATCCTTTCTTAGTTGGATGCGCCCAAAAGCTCCTCGCAAATCCGCAGGCACTCCCACTGCATTCGAGGCAAGTGGAAGCAGCCTTTGAACATATTTCCCTTTTGCGTCGTGGCGACGGTACCGTCTCGGTGGAGATAGCCAAACCAGTCGCCATGCTGCGCGTCGGGGAAATGTGCGTACGACCATCGATGAATCTTCTCGTGCATCTCGGCATACTTCTCTTCCCCCGTCAGTTGGTACGCCAACAGGGTCGCGATGATCGTCTCGTTATGATTCCACCAGAACTTCATGTCCTGCCAGTATTCGACGACCGGCTTGTTATAAACGTCGCAAAAATAGAGCAATCCGCCGTATTCTTGGTCCCAACCACGCTCGAACATCCAGTCGAGCATCTGGAGTCCAAGCTGCACGTACTCGGGTTTTTGACGAACTTTCCCCTCGTACATGATGAACCACGCCGCCTCGATTGCGTGCCCGGGGTTCAGGAGTCGCCCGTCGCAGGAGTCGACAATCTCGCCGTCCGGCGCGACCGACTCCATCACGCAACGAATGTCGGGCTTGATAAAATACCGCTCGATCGCCTCGATACACGCATCAATATCCGCGTCGGCCTGCGTGTAACCGATGCTTTCTCGAAGCTGCTGAACCGTCGCGATCTGAATGGCATATTTGCCAAACCCAATCATCGGGCGCTCGTCGGTGTATTTCGGCGGCGCTGGGACGTGATTGTCGTAGAGTTTATAGCACTCCAAAGCAATCTGCCGCGCCTCGTCCGACCCCGTCGCTTGAGCGAATTGGGCGAAGGAAATCGCGCCGAACGACTCGCTAAACGCATAACGACGCTTGCGAATCGGACGCCCATCCCGAGTCGTTTGAAAAAACATCCGTCCGTCGGAATCAAACCCGTAGGATTGGAGGAATCGGAGCGTTTTTTCGCACGTATCCAACCAGAGTTCGTTCTTTTGGAAGTTGTTATACAAGTACCCGAGCGTCCACGCGAAACGACCCTGCTGCCACATGCCTTTGTCGGTGTCGAAAACGTTTCCCTCGCGATCAAGGCACGTCATGATTCCGCCCAATTGCGGATCGACCGCGTTTTTGAGCCAAAACGGGAGCGTGTCGCAAAACAGACCGTCGAAATACGTCTTTCGGTATTGTTCGATCTTGTCTTTGTTCATGCAATGAATTCCTCGATGAGATCAAACGCCTGTTCCAACTCCTCCATGCTGTTGGCGAAGCTGATTCTCACGTATCCCGGCGCGCCGAAGGCACTTCCCATCACGGTGGCGACGCCCTTTTTGTCGAGCAGTTCCAAACACCAATCCGTGTCATTTTCGATCATTTTGTCGCCATACATCCGCCCGAGGTGTGCCGCAATGTTGATGAACGCATAGAACGCGCCGCCCATGCAGGGACAGGAGAAGCCGTCGATTTGGTCGATTCGCTTCGCCACATAATCGCGTCGTTTGGCGAATTCCTTCCGCATCTCCTCGACGCAATCCTGCGGTCCCTCGATCGCGGCAAGGGCTGCGTATTGCGAAATGCTGCACGGATTGGAGGTTTCTTGACTCTGAAGGCTCGCCATTTTCTTCGCGACGTCCGCCGGCGCCATCGACCAACCAATTCGCCAACCCGTCATGGCGTAGGTTTTGCTCACGCCGTTGATGAGGCACACGCGCTCCATCAAGTTGGGACGCACGGTGGGGAAGCTCACGAAAGGTGTGTCGCCATAAACGAGGTTCTCATAAATTTCGTCCGAGACGACCCAGAGTTCCTTCTCCAGAACGACATCCGCGAGCGCGCCCAATTCCTCGCCAGAGTACATACTCCCGGTCGGGTTCGACGGACTGCAGAGCAAGAGACACTTTGTTTTCGACGTGCAATTCTCGCGGAGTTGGTCTGCCGTGAGTTTGAAGTCGTTTTCCTGCTGCGTCTGGACGATAACAGGGACTCCACCCGCCAATTTGACGATTTCCGCGTAGCTCACCCAGTACGGCGCGGGAATGATCACTTCTTCACCCTCGTCGATGAGCACGGTGAAAATGTTGTGGAGACAGTGTTTTGCGCCGTTTCCAACCGTGACATTTGCGGGAGCGTAATTCAAACCGTGGCGCGCGTTGTAGCTTTTGCAAACGGCTTCCTTCAATTCTGGAATCCCAGACGCGACGGTGTAGCGTGTTTTCCCATCCATCATCGCTTGGACGGCAGCGTCGCAAATATGCCGCGGCGTGTTGAAATCCGGCTCGCCGAGGCTCAGACTCAGCACTTTACGCCCCGAAGCCTTCAATTCCTTCGCCTTGGCTGCCATCGTCATAGTTGCGGACGGCTCCAACGCCTTGATTCTGCGTGAAAGATTGGTTTGCATCTCGTTTTCTCCCTAAATACCCTATATTCGTGACTATACGTTACGTGGACACGGCAATTGCCATAAAAACGCTCTAATTATAATTTATTCCAGCAAAAAAAGAAGGGGAGGGAAAAAATTTTTCTCTGAATCCTTGCAATGAACGAGATTGTGTGCTATAATTGAGATGAAGTGTAAAAGTTTCCGCCCAACCACCCGATAAAATCCCACAAAGTAATGATGTATTCCCATGAGTGATCGAGAACCCTGGAAAAATTGTCTGGAGTATGCCGCCGTGAGCGACATTGGACTGAGAAGCCGAAATAATCAGGACTCTCACGCAGAAGCCCCCGCGCGCAACCAGAAAATTTGGAATAATCGCGGACACATTTTCGTCGTCTCGGACGGCATGGGCGCTCACGCAGCGGGTGAGTTGGCGAGCAAACTCGCTGTCGATACGATTCCGCTCTCCTATCTCAAGAAAACGACCGTCCCTCCCCCGGACGCTCTGCGCGCGGCGGTCGAAGAAGCGAATCGTATCATCTACGTCAAAGGAAATTCCGATCCTGAAATGCGTGGTATGGGCACCACCAACGACACGCTTGTCATGCTGCCTGAGGGGGCGTTGGTCGCGCACGTCGGCGACAGTCGGGTGTATCGTCTCCGCGGTGCAAAGTTCGAGCAACTCACGTTCGACCACAGTGTCGTTTGGGAGCGCGAGGCGGCAGGGCTGCCCGTTGATGAGTCCGTCCCAAAAAACGCGCTCTCGCGCAGCCTTGGCGTCGCGCCCGACGTCAATGTCGATTTGGAGGGACCTTTTCCTTGCAAGTCGGGAGATGTCTTCCTCTTGTGCAGCGACGGACTTGCGGGACAGTTCGAGGACTCCGAAATTGGCAAGGTGCTCTCCGTCCTTCCTCTTGCGGAGGCAACGCAGTCGCTTGTCGACCTTGCGAACCTCCGTGGCGGGCACGATAATATCACGGTCATTACGGTGAAATATCTCGGAATTCAGAAGGCGGAAGGAAAATTCGCGACTGCCAATCCGTTGGAGCCTGCGACGAAAACGGAGTTGGAGGTTCCGCCTCTTCCCGCTTGGTTTTGGAATGCGTCCGTGGGTGCGCTCATGCTTTTGCTCCTTGCGTTTCCGCTTGCTTACTACATCGCGGCTCTCGGAGTTCCCGCGCTTCTTCTCATGTTGGGAGCAACGGGCGCGCTGGCGGCGTACTATTTTAATCGTCGACCGGAGGAGCCTTTTCCCAACAAGCGTTATGGCAAGGGACCGTATCGACAATTTTCGGCCGAGTGCGACAAACCGTTTGCGATGGAGTTGCGCCGTATGTTTCGTGAGTTGCGCGACAGCGTGAAGGAAAATCCCGAGGTTGAGTGGGACGTTGTGAATAATTTTCGGAATCGTGCGAAGCTCGCCGTCCAGAATGAGAATTGGTCGCTTGCGTGTCAAAATTATGTGCGCGCAATCTCGGCGATTTGGCGTCGACTTACGGGGGATTAATCTCTCGTACGAAAAAATCTCGGCGGCGGAACCCTCTTACACAAGGCGGTATATTGCCGTCTAACGATTCTTTTTTATCGAATTTTCTCGTGAAGTGGGGCAAAATGGGTCGAATGTTGGTACCCCCCCGCTTGACAAAATGTTCGATTTCGAATATAGTTATAATGACAGGGTTATTTTTCCCTTGTTGTTTACACTGTGTAGTAATTATAATCCATCATACATCTTTTTTTGAACTCAGGAGAGATTCAAACATGAAATGCGGAATTTTTGGAGAAATCCTCCGCCGTCGTCTCCTTCCGTTCGCGGCTGCTGTCGCGTTTGCGGTTTGTGGGACGACTTTTGCTCAAGAGGCTGCGCCTGCTGACGCGCCAGCCGAGACCCCGGCTGTTGAAGCCGTTGAAGCCGCACCTGCTGAAGCTGTTGTACCCGCTGAAGCTGCAACCGAGACCCCGGCTCCCGAAGCCGCACCTGCTGAAGCTGCAACCGAGACACCGGCTCCCGAAGTTGCACCTGCTGAGGAAGCTCCCGTAGAAGCAGCGCCTGCTGCCGAGGCGACGCCCGAAACTCCGGCTACTGCTGATGCTACTGCCGAGACGACGCCCGAAGCTCTGGCTCCCGCTGATGCTACTGCCGAGACGACGCCCGCGACCCCGGTCGTTCCCGAAGGCGCAGCGACTGCTGAGGTGGCGAATGAGGTTCCCGAAACCACCGAAGCTCCAGCCGAAGAGACCACCGAACCCGCCGAAGAGAAATCCATCTCCGACCGCGTTCCTTTCTCTGGCAAGTACGGATTCTTCTGGCTCCTTTCTCTGGCTGGCTCGATTGCGGCGTTGATTTTCGCGCGCTGCTTCTACGTCACGATGATGAAAGCGGACGAAGGCAACAAAGAAATGGTCGACATTGCGGCGGCTGTTCGTGAGGGTGCCGATGCTTATTTGTGGCAGCAGTACAAAGTCGTGGGAATTTTCTTCGTCGTGATTTGCGCGTTCCTTGCGTATCTCGCGTTTGGTCTTGGTGTTCAGAATAAGATCGTCCCGCTTGCGTTTTTGACTGGTGGTTTCTTCTCCGGTTTAGCAGGTTGGTGCGGCATGAAGACCGCCACATGGGCGTCCTCTCGTACTGCCGCTGGCGCGATGAAGTCCCTCAACCAGGGTCTTCAAGTTGCGTTCCGTTCCGGCGCCGTCATGGGTCTCACGGTCGTTGGTCTTGGACTTTTGGACATTGTCCTTTGGTTCGGTCTGTTGTACTGGGTTTTCCCCGTTTATTTCAACTGGCACATGGATCTCACGGAAATCACCGTTGTGATGCTTTGCTTCGGAATGGGTGCGTCGTCTCAAGCCTTGTTCGCGCGTGTTGGTGGTGGTATCTACACCAAAGCGGCGGACGTTGGTGCCGACCTCGTCGGAAAAGTCGAAGCGGGCATCCCCGAAGACGACAAGCGAAATCCCGCCACCATTGCGGACAACGTTGGTGACAACGTCGGCGACGTCGCTGGTATGGGTGCTGACTTGTACGAATCCTACTGCGGTTCGATCCTTTCCACCGCTGCGCTGGGCGTTGCTGCCTATGCTGCGATGGGTGCGAGCATCGACATGCAGCTCAACGCGCTCTTCCTCCCCGTCCTGTTGGCGGCGGTTGGTATTGTGCTTTCGATCTGTGGTATTTTCCTCGTGCGCACGGAAGAAAGTGCGGATCAGGGAACGCTTCTCAAGGCGCTTGGCAAGGGAGTCAACGCTCCGTCCGTGGTTATTGCGATTGCCTCGATCGCGATTGCTTATTTCATGATGAGTGGCACGGCAAAGTATGCAGGTTTCTCCGTCGTTACGGGTCTTGCTGCTGGTTGGCTCATTGGAAAATGGACAGAGTACCGAACCTCCTACGAGTACAAACCGACTCAGGCGATTGCCGAGCAGGGAAAAACCGGTCCCGCCACCGTGATCATCGCGGGTATTGCGGAAGGTATGTTCAGCACGTGGGCACCCGTCGTTATCGTCGGTATTGCGACGCTGCTCTCCTTCGGTTTCACCACTGGGTTCAATTTTGCTGACGTGAAACTCTTCTCACTCGGTCTTTTTGGTGTTGGTATCGCTGCGGTTGGTATGCTCAGCACGCTGGGTGTCACGCTTGCGACCGACGCTTATGGTCCGATTGCGGACAACGCTGGTGGAAACGCCGAGATGTCCGAGCTTCCGCCAGAAGTGCGTGAGCGCACCGACGCTCTTGACTCCTTGGGCAACACGACTGCCGCCACGGGCAAGGGTTTTGCGATTGGTTCTGCCGCGCTCACCGCGTTGGCGTTGTTGGCTGCGTATATTGAGGAAGTCCGCGTTGGTTTCGAGCGCTGGGGTGCCACCGCTGTTGAAGTCATTGAGACGAACAAAGAGAACCCCGCTGGCTATTATAAGGTCGCGGATCAGTTCGTCGTTTTCTATCCGGGGTTCGATGCCACGGAAGAGGAGAAGGAGCAATACAAAGAGGCGGGCAAGGAATGGTTCCCCAAATCCTATCTCGTCATGCCGAATCAGGCGAGCAATCCGAACGACACCGGCTTGATCTATCGCGACGCGAAGACCACTTGGAAGCAGTCGAACGAGGCTTGGGCGGCTTTGGACACCTCCAAGGGTCCGACGTACATTCCGTTTGAGTCCTCCCTCAGCGACAAGGGCGAAGAGGTTCTTGGCGCGGCGGTTCTCTGCCCCTTCATTCCTGAGAGCATTGACGCTCCTGCCACCGACATGGTGGGCGTGAAGAGCGCAAACATGATGGACTGGATGAATTACTACACCTGCAACCTTCTCAACCCGAAGGTCTTGGTTGGTATTTTCCTCGGCGCGATGAGCGTGTTTGTCTTCGGCGCCATGACGATGATGGCGGTCGGTCGTGCTGCTTCCGGTATGGTGGAAGAGGTGCGTCGTCAGTTCCGCGAAATCCCGGGCATTATGGAGTACAAGAACAAGCCGGACTACAAGAAACCGGTTGCGATTTCGACTCAGGCTGCGCAGCGCGAGATGATTCTCCCCTCGCTCCTCGGTTTGATTTTGCCGGTCGTTGTTGGGCTTCTCCTTGGTGTTACGGGTGTCATTGGTTTGCTGGTCGGAACGCTGACCACTGGTTTCTGCGTGGCTGTCTACATGGCCAACGCTGGTGGCGCGTGGGACAATGCGAAGAAGTACGTCGAGACTGGCGTCCTTGGCGGCAAGAAGTCCGACACGCACAAAGCGACCGTCGTGGGCGACACCGTGGGCGATCCCTTCAAAGACACCACCGGGCCTTCTCTCAACATCTTGATCAAACTCATGAGCATGGTTTCGGTCGTTGCTGCTGGTTTGATCGTGAAGTACACCTTGTTCTAAAGAACGAGATTTATTGTTGAAATAAGCGTTCTCCGTTGGAGTCGCAGTGCAAGAGCCTCTTCCTCAGGGAGAGGCTTTTTCTTTGCCTACTTCTCGTGCTTTAAGCCGCATGTACATTCTTTCTATACTCGTTCTCCTTTAAAATTCCGTTTTTCGCAACGTTTTGCGAGCCGTGGTGCGTAGCTCCGACGGCGGACGGAACGGGAAATTTCAACGCAAAGTATTATAATCCGCTTATTCCACCACAACACAAAAAAATCTTCTTATTTTTACTTTTTTTTGAAAAAATGGGGGGAAAACACTTGACATACGGACAACTTGGATTAAAATATGGGTTGTGGATGGTGAACGCGTTTTGCCTGCACACATTGTAATTAAATTTATTTCTCGCAACGTCTCGCGGGCTGTGGTGGAAGCTCCAGACGGCTCGTGAAGATTTTGCGAGATGTGATACCGCTGATACACGAGGCGACCATGAAAAGGTTCATTTTAGGCATTGCGTTTGTTTTGATCGGATTGTTCCTCACTCCGGTGGCGATTGCCGACACGATTGTGGGGTTCTGGAATTTTAACACCAACACGAACAACACCGTAGACGGAAGCGAGTTCGCTCTAGTTGAGGGAAATATCACTGGTGGAACGCTTAACAACGGCTACATCACGGGAACGGTTACCAACCTCCCTGTTGGTGCAGAGAGCTACACGATTTCCGCGTACCTTAAAACGACGCAGGGAGGCAAGGTCGGAATCGTTGGCTGGGGAGTTTACGGAAGCGACGATCAAGTCACCGCCCTTCGCACGACGGACCCGGGGAGTGGACTGAACCACTACTGGTGGGCTAACGATCAGATTGCGAATCATAATTCTGACACGTGGGGTTCCGCCGCCAATTCGGGGACGTGGAACCACGTCGTCGCCAGTGCGGACGGTTTGACGCAGAGAGTCTATATCAACGGGCAGTTGCTGAACACGAGAACCCCTTCGCCCCACCGGAGTACAAATGCGAGTTTTGCGGTGGGCGCGACGAACGCTGGTCACACGGAAAAACTCGTAGGCTCCTTGGACAACGTTGGCATTTACGCAAACGCCATCGAGCAGACGGACATTATCAACATCGCCTCCGCCCGCTACAACGGCATGACCAACATGTGGCTGGGGAAGGATTACACTACCGGCGGAGTGTGGACGGACCGCGTGAGTGGAATCACGGCGACCGTCGCTGGCGACGAGGCATACAAACCCGTTGGAACTGGCACTTCCGTCGTCTTCTCGAGAGAGTCGGACAACACGAGCACGGCTGCTGGATATTTCACCACCTCGGCAGCCGAGAATCCCATTGCGGGGCTGAACGAGTTCACGATTCTCGTCGCCTTCACGCCAGACAAAGTGGGAACCTCTGATTCCAGTTTCTATCTAGTCTCTGGTCTCGTCGGCGCGGAACAGCAAGGTGTGGTAAACGACTGGGGATTGGGATACAACAGCTCGCAGCAGGTCGTGGCTGGCTATGGAAAAGCTACCACCGACCAAACGCTGAATTCCGCGACCACCGTTGCTGTCGGCACCTCTGGCGTGGCGGGAATGACCGTCTCGGGCTTGACACTCAGCAATTACGTCAATGGCGCGCTCAGCACCTCAAAAACCTTGGGAAGCAACGAGAATCGCAACTCGAACGTTGCAATGTACATCGGGCGGATGGGATACGACGGTGGTTATTATAGCGGTGCGATTTCGGATGTTCGGATTTTCAACCGCGCTCTCACGACAAGCGAGATGGCGTATTACTCCGGGCAGATGGCTGCCGACCACGTGTATACGATCGCAACGAAGGATTCCGACGTCCTTGCGATCGCGGCGGGTCTCACGGGAAAAGAAACGCTTTGGGTTCAGACGACGGACGGCGCGGTTGATCTCACGCAGATCGACGTTTCAGCGCTCCCCGCCATGCCGTTGGGGATTTATCTCGGTGGTTTCACGGAGACGGCGCAAGTTACCGTGAATCACGCGCTCCTCAACGCGACCAACCGCACGCTCGTCTTGGGCGGTGGTCGTATGACATGGCAAACCGGGAATTACGACGTTGGCTTCCAAAAAACGCTCGACATTGACGGTGGTGTCGTCACGGCAGCGAGCAGTTTGAATTTGCGTTCCGACGCGCGAGTTACTGTAAGCTCCGGTTCACTCACTACTGGCACGATGCGCATTGGTTTGGCGAGCGAAGGCGGCGCGACCTTGGTGCAAAACGGCGGAACCGTCACGGTGAACGGGTGGCTTACGCTGGGCGAAAATGACGGCTCTGGCTCGATTGCGGGTGGGGTCGCGAGCGCGGGTGGACATTATGAGCTTCATGGCGGCACGCTGGCGCTTACGGGTGCTGCGGACAGGTTCCTCTCGATCGGCGACTCGGCAGGAAGCTCCACATTCACCATGACTGGCGGAACCCTTAATGCGGGAACTCACGCAATCAAGATTGGAACCCGTTCTGGCGCAACGGGAACCCTCTTGCAGTCCGGTGGAGCGATTCAGGCGAGCGAAGTGATCGTCGGTGTCTCGGGCACTGGCGCGTGGAATTATAGCGGCGGAACGATCAGCGCGGAAAAAGTCACAGTCAACGCCACCGGAACGATGGCGACCTCGGTGGGCGTGAGCATGACTGGCGCTTTCAAGGAGCTGGTCGTTGACGGCGGCAAGTACGAGAATTCAGGGGCAAACGCTGGCTCGAGCTACCTGCGTGTTGGAACCGCGAGTGGTGACGATGCGTCGGTCACGGTGAAAAACGGAGGCACCCTCTCGCTGCCCGCTGCCTCCAATGCGGAGATTGACCTCGGACGCGCCGACGGTGCCTCGGGCTCACTCAAACTCGAAGGCGGAACCGTCTCCGCAAACAACACGAACATTGCGAAGGTTGCTGGCTCCACGGGCACTTTCGAGCAAACTGGCGGAACCGCCACGTTTGGGAATTGGTTCACGATGGCTGACCAAGGCGGCACGGGCACCTACACGCGCTCGGCAGGGTCGCTCTCTGGAAATAATGCTCTCATTGGAAACGCGGGTACCGCAACGTTCACGCAGACCGGCGGCTCATCGACGTTTAACAACGTCACGATTGGGAACAAAGCTGACTCCAACGGCACTATGAACATTGATGGTGGGTCGCTGGATGTCGCCGACACACTCACTGTCGGCTCGGCGGGAACGGGTGCGCTCAATCTCACATCTGGCAGAATTTATACGCAAAACCTCGCCAACGCAAGCAACATGACGTGGACGGGAGGATTCCTTGCGGCAAAGACCGTGACGGGCGACCTCAATCAGCAGGGCGGGACGCTCATCATTGGACAGATACCTGAGGGAGTCACGTGGGCGAAGACATTTTATGGGTCGTCGGCGTCTCCCAACAGTGCTTTCTGGGAGAGAATCGCGGGCATGGAACCCAGCGCGACAAACGGCGCAACCGATCGATACATCGGTGCCGGGCTTGAGACCTACGGTGTGGAGTATTACACAATCGTTTACAAAGGTCAGGTCTACATTGATTCGGCAGGAGAGTATACGTTCTCTTTCACAGCAGACGATGGTGGGTTCATTTTGATCGACGGACGGGAAGTCTCGCACATGTCCTCCTTAGATCGAGAGGATCCGTGGGAACAGAGCAGTGTCGACACGCCAGTGACGCTCAGCGAAGGTTTTCACGATATCGAATATCGCTACTACCAAGGGTATGGTGGCACGAAAATTACCAGATTCCAAGTTTCTGGAGTCGATGGTGTGGTAAATCTTCTCGCAGACAACGACATGCTGTATGGGTCGGAAATGGTGATCGACGAGATGACGATTAGTGGGAATTACACCCTTGCGGAGGGCGCTCGACTTGAAGTGGACATTAATTTGACGGATGCCGAATGGGACAAGCTGTTCGTGACGGGCGACGCGACGCTCGAGGGTGTCCTCAGCATAACGACTAAAGGGTTCAGTACGGAGTCTTTGGAGATCAATCTCATTAATACGGATGGTCAGTTGATCGTGGACTTCAGCGATATTCTGCTCAACGGCGAGTCGGTCTGGGGTTCTCCGTGGGACGTGAGCGGTCTTTTGCCCGGCGGCGATGGCATTTTGCGCTACGGTGGTGTTCCGGAACCCGCGTCGTGGCTCCTCATGTTGGGCGGTGGTCTCCTGCTCGGTTTTAGATTTTGGAAGGTAAGGCGAGGGAAGCCCCAAGCGTGACGGGTTTTCGCTCCCCATTTTATCATTTACATAAGGATATATGAATGAGAAGACGTAGTTTTTTGCGTAATGCAGCCTTTGCAGGCGCGGCGTGTGGTTTGTCGGTTTCTTTAGGGAACGAGCATTCCGCTCAGCCGTTTGATCCCGCCGCGATTTTCAAAGGACAGAAGGGAAAGCCCGTCCCTGGCTGGGGAGATGGTCCCGTTGAGCACGTGACGACTTACAACCCCGATTTCGCCGACAAAAACCTTTGGATCCGCAAAGATAACCAGCTCTTGGCGGTGTATCGAACCAGTTCCAACCAGAAGTACCCCTACATTTATCCGCTGGCGGGACCGAAATCCATGGTCTCCGTCACGACGGAATCGGGGCAGCCTTGGCCGCACCATCGTTCGATGTTTTTCGGACTGGATCGCGTCAATGGCGGCAATTATTGGCAGCAGACGCGCGGAGACGGACAGATTCTCTCTCAAGGTGTGAAGGTGCTCGAGGCGACCGAGTCGAAGGTTGCCTGGTCCGACACGTGCCTCTGGAAGAAGCCCGACATTGATCCGATCATTGAAGACGAGCGCACGTACACGATCGAGTGGCGTTGTGATGATTATTATATCGTCGACTTCTCCGTGAAACTCAACCCGTTGCAGGACGTCACGGTGCAAAGGACGAACCACGGATTTTTCGGCGTGCGCGTCAGTTCCGACCTTGCGCCAAACGGCGGGGGTGTCCTCGTCAATAGCGAGGGCGCGACCGGGCAAAAAGAGACCGAAGGGAAGCCCGCAAAGTGGTGCGCGTATTATGGGAAGCGGTATTTTAACTCCGCAATCACGGAAGGCGTCGCGGTATTCTGCCCGCCGAAGGTGCCGTTTGAGAATTGCCCGTGGTTCACGAGGGATTATGGGAACATTTCGCCCATGCCGTTCAATTATAATCCAGGTCCGTGGGTGTTCAAGAAGGGGGAGCCGCTTGAGGCGCTTTATCGCACGGTCGTTTTTGTTGGAACCGTTGCGGATGTCGATCTGAACGGATTGTGGGACGAGATATACGGCTGAGCGCGTCGCACGTATGATTGAGACGAGGCCCCATCTTCGGTGGGGCTTCTTTTTTTCGCGCGGGGTGTTTATACTCGTTCTCATTTGAATTTCCGGTGCCGTCCGCCGTTGGAGTAGGTCTTGCCCGCGACAAGAATAAGTTTTGAACGATTGGTGAATTATGAGACGCATATTTTGTGCCCTGTTTTTTCTCTGGACGCTGTTTTTCCCCGCCCTGGTGCAGAGTGAGGATTGCCGGTGGGCGTGCACGAAGGACGCCGAGGGGTATTATTCCGTGCAAATTTCCGCAGGAGAAAACGTGCGCGTCGAAACGCCCGCCGAGGGTGTGTGGAGCGTCGCTCTCGGGTGGGAAAACGACGCCCCGGCGGATTGGAGACACGCGAAGCCTCTCGAGATGCAGAAGGTTGGCGACTGGACGATTCTTCGCGGCACGCTCCCGCTCCCCAAGGGTGAGATTCTGCTTCGAGATGCGTATTCCGTCGAGAAGGGTATGCTAAAATGCGTCCGTCGCTGGGAGTACAAAGGGAGCGAGCCGTTGTCGAACGTGACGCTTTCCGTGGTTTGGCGCGTTGCTGAGGGGCGGCATCAGGCGTTCCTCCCTGGGATTTTGTACTATGGCAATCCGTCGGGGGAAAAGAATCGCCCCGGGAGCGTCCCCGTGTATCATGGTACGCCGGGAGAATTCGCCTTTTTCGAGGAGCATCGTTTCCCCATGCCGTTTGCGATGTTGGAGGATGCCGACGCGCGCTGCGCCGCCGTGTTGCACTCGATTCCGACTCCCGCTCTGCGTGGTAGCGTGCAGGATCAATGGTGGTCGCTCGGAGTGCGTGCCCTCGAAAACAAGAGCGAACTCGCGCTTTATAGCGGATTCATCGGCTACAATTCCCAAAATAGCGTTGCAAAAGCGCTTCAGCGTTCTCCCATGAAGTACCCCAAAGCAACCCTCACGCTCCTGCCGGGCACGATTATCGAAAAAACGTTCTATCTCGACGCGTGGGAAATCGCGAAAAGCGGCGAGGGATTCCAAAAGCCGATTCGGCAGAGCGTCGCGATTTTTCAACCCGGGTCGCTTTTGGGACTACCGACGAGAGAAGAGATTTTGAAGCAGAAATTCGCGTTCGCTCGTTCGCGTTGGATCGAGGGTGAGTCGAACGGCGTCGCGTATGCGGGCTTCAATATGTATCCCGAGTATGCGGCTCCGCAAATCGTGATGGGTTGGTGTGGGCAGGCGGACTCGTTGGGTTATGCGTTGCAAGTTTTGGAGCCGAAAATTCTCGAGATGTTCGACTCCCCCACGCAGCGCGGCGAGGTGCAAGCGTGGATTCGCATGGTGGTGCAAAAGTCCCTCAATCATCTCGCGACGTCTCCCGTTGGGGAACGTGGTTTCTCGGTGAGATTTGAGACCTCCAGCGGGCGGTGGGTCGAAGAAACGGATTTCGTCTCGGTGGGACAGGCGATGTACAACTTCGCGAAGGCGATCGAGTCCGCGCGTGGGAGTGGTCTTTATGATACCAGCGCGTGGGAGAATTTTCTCCAAAAAGCGTGCGTGGTCCAGGCGAAGCGGATTTTGAAGGACGATTGGCACCCACGCTCGACAGCGGAAGGGTTTCTCATTGCGCCGCTCGTGCGTGCGTCGGTGCTTTTTCGTGAGCCTCTCTTCATGAAGGCGGCGGAGAAAGCGGCGGCACACTATGCCGAGCGCCACGTCTCCATGAAGGAACCCTACTGGGGCGGCACGCTCGACGCCCAGTGCGAAGACAAAGAGGGCGCGTGGGCTGCCTTTCAAGGTTTCTTAAATATGTACGAAATTACAAAAGAGGAGAAATATCTCGATTGGGCGAAGCACGCGTGCGACGTCTGCTTGAGTTACACCGTGGTGTGGGACATTCCTCTTCCGCCGGGACGATTGGCGGATCACGCCTTCAAATCACGCGGTTGGACTGTCGTTTCACCTCAAAATCAGCATTTAGACGTTTTCGCCGTTCTCTTCACGCCCGAAGTATATCGAATGGGCGAACTCCTGAGCGACGACGCCTACAAGCAGCTTGCCGACGTCATGTTTTGCTCTTGTGGGCAACTTATCGATCCATTTGGGTCGCAGGGCGAGCAGATTCAACAAACCAACTTCGCGCAGCACGGGGACATGTCGGACGTACTCAAGCTGCGTGGTGGTTATTCCGAATCATGGACGGTATTTTGGATCACGGCGCACTTTCTCAACGCGCAGGCACGCACGCTCGAAATGTCGGGCGCTGGTGCAATACCCCGCGCGGAGTGAAAGGAAATGATCCTATAAGGATTATAATACTTCGCGTTGAAATTTCCCGTTCCGTCCGCCGTCGGAGCTTGCGCACCACGGCTCGCAAAGCGTCGCGCAAAACGGGAATTTTAAACGACGATGAGT
>JAUNBK010000144.1 GCA_030527105.1 Planctomycetia bacterium | reverse complement strand
TTGGAACCGGAGTTTGATCTGGAGTTGATACTGGCGTTGCGGCTGGCGCTGGAGAAATTGTCGCGGCGAGAGTAGAGTCTGTGGTGGATTTCGATACGGATTCGGACACAACGGCTGCCGAGGTGTAGGAGACCAACTCGACTTCGTCCGCAGTTGTGTGCGCAGCGGGTGCGGGCGTTGCGGCGCTCGTATCCGCCTGCGCGAAGGTATACGGAAGCGGACGCTGCGTCGTGTCGGTCGGTTCCTCGCCAGGAGAAACATCCTCGTTTGAGGGAACCGCATTGGGTACCTCGGCAGTTGGCGTTTCCTCGATTGGCGCAGCCTCTACGGGGTGAATTGGCGCGGTCTCCGTGGAATGAATGGTGGAAGGTGAAACAGGCACTGGCAGCGAGTGTAAATTGTTCGTCTGCGGAGGATTTGCGACCGGCGAGTGGGACGCGGCTGGCGGCGTCGTTGCCGGAGGCGGCACCGGTGCGGGAGACGCTGGTGAATTCGCGGGACGGTGGAGAAATTCAAATACGTTCACGGACTTTGCGGCAGCGCTTTTGGCTTCCTCTTCCTCCAAGGGGAGAAATTTCTCGCGCAATTCGTGAGGGATTTTTTCAAGAGACCCCGCCTCCTGCGCCTCGCGAAGGTCTTCGTATAGTTTCTTGATGTTGATTTGGAGCGCATCTTTGCTCGACTCACGCACGAAAACATAAGGGACGGACAAACCCGCCTTTTCGCGCTCAAGCTGCGTCTCTTCGGGATTCGGCATGGCAAACGCCACCCTCGCAACAATATCTCTGCTGACTGGAGCCCCGACGTAATAGGGAAAAGGTGGGTTCCAGACTTGAAGTAGCCCCAACAAGAGAAAAAACGCAACGACAAGCGTCACGATTCGAATAAGGACGTCGCGCCTTTGCAATTGCGATATCGTTCGACTCATGCGGTTGGGCATTGCCGCGATCATCGCCAGGCGTTTGCTTCTGGTTTTGGATGTGCCTGTGGACATAAAAATATTATAATACTTCGCGTTAAAATATCCGGCTCCGCCTGCCGTTGGAGCTTACGCACCACGGCTTGCAAATCGTTGCGAAAAACGGGAATTTTAAAGCGCGATGGGTATAAGAAAAGCACCTGAGTGCAACGCGAAACAACGTCACACTTTCAAAATGGTAAAAATACGCAAAGGATACGTTCAATTCACGGCTGAGACTCGTAACGGGAAGGCAGAGGCGCCACCCCGCGTTGTTTTGAAAAAAGGACACTGCGCAACTCGCCGACATATCCAAAAAACCGGGGTTGACGACGCTTCGCTCCGACGACGGACGAATTGGTAAAAAATCGCGCAGGGTCATGACATATTGGCGCTCAAACAAATCTGAGCTTTCACCAAAAGTAAGGAGCCGTAGTGCGTAGCTCCAACGGCGGACAAAAACGTGAAATTCTAACGAGATGCGTTAAAAAAATCACCCGAAGTACCGCCCTATGACTAACGTGGCATTGTGCCCTCCAAAGCCAAAATTATTGGATACGACGCAGTCACACTTTCGCTCCTGTGCCTGATTGGGCGTATAATTCAAATCGCATTTCGGGTCAGGCGTTTCTAAATTGATGGTGGGCGGAATGACCTGATCCCGCAGCGCCAAGGTGGAGAAGATAAGCTCAATTCCCCCGCTTGCGCCTAAAAGGTGTCCCGTCTCGCTTTTTGTGCTGGAGACGTTCAATTTGTAAGCATAATCGCCAAACACCTGCTTGATGGCATTGGTTTCCGCAATGTCTCCCAAGGTGGTGCTTGTGCCGTGGGCGTTGATGTAGTCGACTTGGTCTGGATTTCGCTTCGCATCCTCCAAAGCATAGCGCAACGCGTGAGCCGCCCCGTCGCCCGACTCGTTCGGCTGAACGATGTGGTACGCATCGGAACTGACGCCATAGCCAAGCACCTCGGCATAGATTTTCGCGCCGCGCTTCTTCGCGTGCTCAAGCTCCTCGAAAACAAGGATGCCCGCCCCCTCGCCCATTACGAATCCGTCTCGGTCCAAATCGAACGGACGCGACGCGCCCTGCGGATCGTCGTTTCTCTCGGACATGGCGCGCATGGCGCAGAATGCCGACATGGCAATTTCAATCAAAGCGGCTTCCGACCCACCCGTCAGACCGACGTCGACCTTCCCAAGTCGCATGGCGTCGATCAGGGTTGCCATGGAATGCGAAGCACTTGCGCAGGCCGAGAGGACGGAGAAACTGGGTCCCTGGAGGTTGTATCTTATCGACACGTGCGCCGCTGGCGCGTTCGCGATCATGCGTGGAATAGTGAAAGCCGAGACTTTGCTGGGTCCCATCGCAAGGAGGCGCTTCTCCTGCTCTTGCAGCGTGAGCAACCCTCCGATCCCGGAACCTATGATGGAGGCGCAACGCAAAGGATTCTCTTGGGAGAAATCAATCCCAGAATCTTTGACGGCTTGCTCCGCAGCGACAATCGCATAAATAGCCGACTCGTCAAGACGTTTGACTTCTTTGCCGTCTAGCACACCTTCGGTGGAAAAATCATCGGCAACGTACGCGCCGACTTTTGTTCGGAATCCAGTCGTATCGTACTTGTCGATAGCAACGATCCCACATTTTCCAGCGAGCAAATTTTGCCAAACACTTTCAACGTGACATCCCAACGGGGAAACGATCCCCAACCCGGTAATGACAATGCGACGTTCCATTGCGGAAGCACCTCCAGGAAAAGAAAAAATATTGTGGCTCCGAAAAATTCGCCAAAGCTCAACTCAATGAGCGCAAAACCTTGTGAAAAACGGAGCACCAACGACCCACGAGCAACAAAAACGCGTCGTACTGGGAGGAACCAGCCAACGCGGCAGCTTTTTCTGATCCACCTTGAGGAGTTCGTTTGCAAGCGACCTGAATTTGAGAGGCAAAACACCACTCAACCAAGTCTGCCGAACCCCTCATGGACGGGTATAAAGCGCACACAGCTACATCAGTCGTCTTTGAGCATAACCAGACCGATGTAACCAATTACGTCACCGATGGTCTCAGCGGATTCTACTTTTTCTTCAGGAAATTCGATTTGGAATTCTTCCTCAAGCGCCATGACCAACTCAACAATGTCGAGCGAGTCCGCCCCCAAATCCGCCACGAAGCGCGTATCTTCGGTCAATTTGTCGGGATCAATCGACAATTGGTCCGAAACAACTCTCATGACACGTTCTTTTATACTCAGTGTTTCACTCACGATAATACTCCTTCATCAAAATTTCAACGACACTACGAAAAGTAGTGTACCTTGCTAAAAACCAATCTACCACATTCTCCAAATTAATGCAAGGGCGGATTCTACAAAAAACGCCACATTTTTGAAGAAAGACAAAATCAAGCGGTCATACCGCCGTCGACCGGGACAACCTGCCCGGTGATGTACCCTGCTCCCTCGCTTGCGAGAAAGAGAACGGTGTCCGCAATATCCTGCGGGTCGCCCACCCTATTGAGCGGAATGCGCTTCTTCGCTTCCGTAATAATCATATCACTCAGGACTGCCGTCATGTCCGTGCTGATGAAGCCCGGTGCCACGGCATTCACGGTGATTTTCCGCTTCGCATACTCGCGCGCGACCGTGTTCGTGAAACCAATGAGTCCCGCTTTCGAGGCGGAATAGTTTGCCTGACCCGGATTGCCAATGAGACCAGAGACACTCGAGACGTTGATAATGCGTCCCCAACGCTTCTGCATCATGGGCATAATGCAAGCCCGCGTGAAGACAAACGCGCCGCGGAGATTCGTCTGAATCACATCGTCCCAATCGGAATCCTTCATGTTGGCGAGCATCGTGTCGCGCGTGATACCAGCATTATTCACAAGAATATCGACACGCCCCCACTTCTCCAGAACAGCATCGACAACAGCCGTTGCCTCTTCCGTAACACCAACGTTGCACCCGAAGGCTTCCGCCTCACCACCCAAGGCGCGAATCTCGGCAACCGTATCCGCAACGCGCTCCGCCGACGTGGCAACGCACGCGACCTTCGCTCCGTTCTCTGCAAGGGAGAGAGCAATAGCTTTCCCAATACCGCGCGACGCCCCTGTCACGATCGCGACGCGCTCCGCAAGATCCACCGTTAAACGCGAATGTCTTTCCGACATGGCAAACTCCTCATATTGAAATTATAGTGTATCGTAAAAATATCGTACTCAAAAGGTGGCGCGGCTAAACCTCGACACCAGCGCACGGCACCTTGCGATCAATGCGCTTCATTAAGCCTCTCAGGACACGCCCTGGTCCGACCTCGTAGAACTCCTCGACACCCTGCGCGAGTAGGAATCGCATTGATTTTTCCCACAAAACGGGCGACAAAACCTGCTGAACCAACAGTGCGCGGATTTCCTCCGGCTCCTCATGAATCTGAGCGTCCACATTCGAGACGACGGGGATTCTCGGTGCCTTCATCTCGACCGACGCCAAAGCCGCCGCGAGTTTTTCGTCCGCCGGGCGCATGATTGGCGTATGAAACGCCCCCGCCACAGCAAGCGGCACGGCTCTCGCTGCGTTTTTCTCCTCAACGATCTTCAACAGTCTCTCGCACGCCGCGCGCGTTCCAGAAACGACAATATTCCCCGGACACAACAAATTTGCGACCTGAAGGATATCGTTTTCTTTCGCCTCGGCACAGAGGTCTTCGACAACGCTCAACTCCGCTCCTAAGAGGCTGACCATGGCGCTCGGCGTGGCGTCGGCAGCGTCCTGCATGGCGGCGCCGCGGATTTGGACGAGCCGCAACCCGTCCTCGAAACTCATGACCCCGGCAAAAACGAGCGCTGTGTATTCGCCCAAACTCAATCCTGCACACAAAGAACACTCCTCAACGAGGGTGGGATTCTCACGTTTCAAGACCTCAAGAGCCGCAAACGACGTGACAAACAGCGCCGGCTGACTGACCCGCGTGGAATTAAGCTCCTCAACGGGACCGTTGAAACAGAGATCAGAGAGGGAATATTCGAGAACGTCATTGGACTTCTCAAACAGAGCCTTCACTTCTGGGACAGAATCATAGAGGGCGCGACCCATACCGACAAATTGCGCCCCCTGACCAGGAAACAGAAATGCTGTTTTCGCCATAAAAAGCTCCATAAATTCCGATTTTCTAAGCGGAGAAAGAGTGTTGGCGTTATTTACTTTCGACTTCCATGACTTTCCTTCCCATGTAGCTGCCGCAATTGGGGCAAACTACGTGAGTGGGGACTGCCTTTTGGCACGAAGAGCAATAGGAAATCTGTTTCGCCGTTTTCGCATCGTGAGCGCGGCGTGAGCCGGTACGTGCGTTGGAATGTTTACGCTTTGGAACTGCCATAATACACCATCCTCGTAATAAACGTGTCTTGCAAAGGGACAAAATAAACCAAATATACTCATCGTGCTTTAAATTCCCGTTTTGCGCGACGTTTTGCGAGCCGTGGCGCGTAGCTCCAACAGCGGACGTATCCGGAAATCTCAACGAGAAGTATTATAAAGTCCCCATTATAGCGGTTCTGCAAAAATTGTCAAGGGGATATGGCGATCTCCTTGGCAATTCTTGAGTATATCGTATTGATATTCCAATAAATCCCTATTGTGCATTTGGGGGAAATGCATGTCCAATTTTCTCGTTTCTTTCAGAGGTGTGACCTTTTCGTGGAGGGAAAGCACTCTTGCTCTCCAAAAATTCCCCTCTTCAAGAGCAGGGCTGGCGCATGAACGAGGTAAAATATAACGATTAACGTTTTGGAGCTTATTTTGCCGGATAATATTAAAAAGTTCGAAGAAAGGGAGATTCGTTACATGTACGAAGCGGAAGACTTCTCGGACACTATTCGTAATGAGGGCCTTCAGGTGGTCCACAACGGCTTTGAAAAATGTATCGTGGAAAATATAGAGGAAATCAAAGACATTGATCACCTCCCCCTGCGGGTCTCTGACGACAAAAAACTTGCTTCAGAAATAATCGAGACTTTTTTGAATATCGATGAAAAACGCACTGGATAAGTTAGCCCAGTTTGCCTATTTATTCATGCGCTAGCCCTGCTTCCCTGAAGGGGTACGCCCGTAGGGCGGGGGGTAGTTGATGTGGTGAACGCGTCCCGCAGCAAAACACCAAGTGGGTGGCCGAGGACGACCACCCTCCGAAGAGGGGAATCGGGCAAAATCCCTCGGCACTTCATCCAGAATTGCGCTTCGTTCACGGCTCTTCTCACTCTCTGCTCGGGGGCGGGCGTCCGCCATCGCCCCCTTGCGT
>JAUNBK010000004.1 GCA_030527105.1 Planctomycetia bacterium | reverse complement strand
TTTTCGTGGCGTAGAGATTCGCGCTCTGCTCCTTGACCGCTCCCATCGGATGACCTACAATAATCGCAGGATATTTCTCGCCCGCGATGTTTTCTTTCGGGACACACAAATTCCCGACGACTTTCATTTTGTATTGGTTTTCAAAAGAAACCAAACGCACATCGACTTTCTCACTCTTGTAGAAATTGTCCGCATCGGCAGGTTTCTCAATCGCCGCCGCACCGGAAAAAGAGCCGAGAAGTCCCAATAACGCCAACGGAAACAAAGTATTTACAGGATTCATCTTTCCCCTCTCACAATTAAAAAATGGAACACGCATACTAATAAACGAACAAATAGACGACAAACTTTGCATAGGATTCTCGTTTTATACTCGTTCTCCTATAAAATTCCCGTTTTACGCGACGCTTTTGCGAGCCGTGGTGCGTAGCTCCAACGGCGGACGGAACCGGAAATTTCAACGCGAAGTATTATAAATTGTAGCTATTTTGAATTTCGCAATAAAGCCGCAACCCAAACAACGCTCCGGCTTACGCACGCCAGCATGATCATAATCGCCAAATAGTCGCCCAAGAAGCAAAGGATTGGCTCGTCGTAATCGAAAAAGACGAACGGACTTTGCATGAATAAATACGTCGGCAGCCGACGCGCTACAAACGCCCACGCGCCATAAATAGCGATAATCGACACGAAAATTGCGAGGAACACTTTGGTCGATTTTCTCGTCAAAAAACGCATCCGAAACACGCCATCAAGCTGCGGTAGTCGCGGAAAATGAATCCCAAGGTGGGCGCACATGAAGACGAAGCCCCAATAGGACGCGAGTAAGTGAGCCGTTCTCGCATGATACGCCACCTCGGGAAAACTCAAAAAAGGAACCGCATGTTTCGACATAAAAACCCCGCTCGCAAGGAGCACGATGACCGTCGCGAGGAGCAAAAGGAGCGTGGCGTTCTTCAACGCGCGCACCACGGAATATCGCCCCCTCGCGAAGGTACGGAACCAATGCCGATTCCGCGCATGATGCGCCACAAACAAAGCGAGCATGAAGAGACCCAGCCACTCGTGCGTTGCCTCTCCCACGAGAGAATACGCCATGAGAAGCGGAAGCGTGAAAATCATCACGATATCCAAAACTGGTGTCCAAATCCTCTTCATTTTTTGCTCGTTGTTATACGGGAATTTCGTTGTCGGGAAGGCTATTTATCAATCCCTGCGTCGCGAATCCACTCCAAAACCTCTTTTTGCGCGCTCTCTCGAGAGTTCTGCGCCTTGCGCCCCGTCATTTCGTAGCCGCCAACAACCTTGGCACCCTTGCAAACTCGCCCAATAGTGCGCACGGTGGCGGACAGCCCGCTCCCCTCGTGCGTGCAGAAGGGAACAATCGTCTTCCCGGAAAAGTCGTACCCCTCCAAAAAAGTATACACTGCCATAGGCAGGTCGCCCCACCAGTTCGGATAGCCGAGGAAAATGACGTCGTAATTGTCCATGTTCTTGACCTTCCCAGTGAGCTCCGGTCGCGCGTTCTCGTCCTGCTCGCGCTTCGCTACCTCCGTGCACTCTTGATACCCTTTTGGATACGGTTTCACGGTTTTGATTTCGAACAAATCCGCGCCCGTCTCCTTCGCGATCATCTCGGCAAGGATCCAAGTATTCCCTTTTTCAACGAAGCCGACGCCATAGTTTTCGTCCGGTCTCGAGAAGCACGCCACGAGGATTTTCGTCTCGCCCTTCCCCTCGCTCGCCACGGAGGGAGCCGGGAGAGGTGCAGTCTCGCCAGACGCCGCCACGGACGGAGTCTCTTGCGCCGCGCCTTGGGTAGTTTCTTGGATAGTTTCTTGCGCCGCATCGCCACGAGGAGCGGCTCCCTCGCCAGACGCTGCCGAATCTTGCCGGCATGAAACTTGTGTGAACGCCAACATGAAAATTAAACTCATTGTCAAAACTCTCATTTTTTTCTTTCTGTTATGAAATGGAAATAGTACAAAAAAATTACGAATCAATGCTCACCAACTCATATTTTTGACTTCCCAACCCCAGTCGCTCGGCATGAACGAGAGTGTGCATCCCCTTGCGCGAATCAATCCGCTCAATGAGATGAACCTTTCCCGGGTCGCTCGAGGAACGCACCAAATCAACGCAGGCACGGTCGAGAGCAACGGGGTCGAGCGAGGCGAGAATTCCGATGTCTCCCATTTTGGGGTCGTCCGGATTCGAGTCGCAATCGCAATCGACGGAGAGTTTGTTCGCGACATTGATATAGAGGATATTTTCCCCACAATGATGCACGACGGCAGAAGCAGCTTCCGCCATCGACTCCAAAAAGTGTTCCTGCGGCGGGAGATTGTTCCATAAATCCTCTTTCGCTTTGCCCGCAGTATGGATCCAACACTTCCCCATCGCGGAGGCGATTCCGATCGAGATATTTTTGAGCGCGCCGCCAAATCCACCCATGGCGTGTCCCTTGAAGTGCGAGAGAACGAGGGTGAAATCGTAATTCAAATAGTGCGCGCCGACGTAATCTTCCTTGAGGTGTTGCCCACCTTCGACCGGGAGCGGGACGTCTCCCTCCGCATCCATAATGTCGACGGGCGCAATCGCCGTGAAACCGTGGTCCCGCGCCGCCTTGAGATGGCTCTCCGTGCCGGATCGCCGACCGTTGTATGCCGTGTTGCACTCGACAATGGTTCCGTCCACCAACTGGACAAGATCCTTAATGAGCGCAGGCTGAAGGAAATTATGCCCTCCCGGCTCGCCAGTGGAAATTTTCACCGCGACTTTTCCCTTCGCCTCGCGACCGAGAGTGCGATAAATTTTCACCAAACTTTCCGGCGTAATCTCTCGCGTGATGAAGACCTTGGGCAACGGCGTACCCTCTTCTGCAACCCCTTGGTCGGACGCCATACTGAGGGACGAAATCCCGATACCGGTTCCGACCGTCGCAAGCCCCAAAACCACCAGCGCTTCGCGCCTCTTCATTTTTTCGCATGGACTCATGATTTTTCTCCTATTGATTCGAAATGTGACGAACACTTCAACACTTACTCGACGCCCGCTTCCGTGGAGCATCTTGAAGTTGGCGCAACTCCAAGGTGGAATGCAAATAAAAAACCGACATTGTTCTTCTTTTGCCCCCTCGGAAACGATTCCCAAAAGGGTGTCGGCTTTCGTTGCGATACGATTCAAGTCTCACTCGAAAACACACTCGATACTGTTTTTCCTGAGCGAAACTCGACTCGAATTTGAGAATAACGACGAACTGCCGCGCATTGGTCTCGAATCAACCCGCGCAAGATTCGAAGCAAACTCTCCCTCCAACAATTGTAATTATATCAGATGACGACTTCTGAACAAGTCAATTTTGAGAAAAATGAGCTGGGAAATATTTCATTTTTCGCGAGTTAGAGCAAGTCTAACCACCCAAAAGAGGGGTGGCAATTTTGGAAGAAATGGCGATTTCTCGCTTCACCCCCCACGTGCGACAAGGGGTATCGCACGTGGGAAGAAGAAAAAGAAGAGGATCAAACGTCTTTCACGGCAGAGACGATCGCGTCCGTGGTGATTCCGAAGTACTCGTACAACTTCTTGAATGGCGCGGACGCCCCGAAATCGTCCATCCCAATGAATTTCCCCGAGCAGCGGAGGTATTTTCGCCAGCCCAACTCGATGCCAGCTTCCACCGCGACGCGATTCCGAACGAGGCTCGGAAGGACGGACTCTTTGTACTCCTGCGTCTGTCGTTCGAAAATCTCCATCGACGGCACGCTCACGACTCGGGCAAAAATGCCATCCGCCGCGAGGCGCTTCTGCGCGTCGAGACACAAATGCACCTCGCTCCCGCTTGCCATGAGAATCGCGTCCGGGAGGTTCGTCGCGGGATTCGTCGCGTCACGCAGCACATACGCACCCTTGAGCACGCCGCACGAACACGCACATGCGTCCCCCTCCGGCTCGAGCGAACGCCGAAGCGTGGGAAGATCCTGACGCGTCAAAATAAGCGCCACGGGAGACGTTTTGTTCTCCGCGTACCATCGATACGCGTATCGCACCTCGTTGGCGTCGGCAGGGCGCAGCACGACCATATTCGGAATGGCGCGCAGCGACGCCAAATGCTCGACCGGCTGGTGCGTCGGACCATCCTCGCCCACTCCAATGGAGTCGTGCGTGAAGATGTACAGCACGGGGAGTTTCATGAGCGCGCTCATTCTCATCGCGGGACGGAGATAGTCGCAAAAGACGAAGAACGTCGCACCATAGCTCCTCAAGCCACACGTTGCGATTCCGTTGCAAATCGCCCCCATTGCGAACTCGCGCACACCGAAGTGGAAGTTTCTCCCCGCGCGATTCTCCCACGAGAAGTCGCCCGCCTCGGGGAACGTAAGATTCGACTTGTTGGAAGGAGCGAGATCTGCCGACCCACCGAGGAGCCACGGAATCCCTTGCGCGAGTTGGTTGAGAACCTTGCCGGAAGAATTACGCGAGGCGGTTCCTTTTTCGTCCGCCGACCACATTTGCCCGATGCCTGCGTCCCACCCCTCGGGGAGCGCGCCCGCCAAGAGAGTCTTGATCTCTTGCGCCTCATTGGGGTATTTTTGGCAATAGTCGTTGAAATCCGCCTCCCACTCGGTATACAACTGCGCGCCGCGAGCTTGGACGCCGTTTCGAAAGACCTCTCGCACCTCGTCCGGCACAAAGAAACTCTCTTCCGAGACCCAGCCGAGATTTTGCTTCGTGAGTCGAATTTCCTCCTCGCCCAGCGGCGCTCCGTGAACATCGTGCGAGCCAGCCTTGTTTGGCGACCCAAACCCAATGACGCTCTTGACGATGATCAACGTCGGTCGCTCTTTCTCCTCGACAAAAGCGTCGAGCGCGTCGCGCAGCGCACCAAGGTCGTTCATGTCGGCAACTTTAAGGACGTTCCACCCGTAGGCGTCGAAACGCTTCGCGACGTCCTCCGAGAAGGCAAGCGAGGTGTCCCCCTCAATGGTGATCGTGTTATCGTCATAAATCCAGCAGAGATTCGCGAGCTTCAAATGCGCGGCAAGCGACGCCGCCTCGGACGAGACGCCCTCCATCATGCAGCCGTCGCCGCAGAGCGCGTAGACGTTGAAGCCGAACAAATCCTTGTCACGATTGTATTTCGCCGCCATCCACTGCGCGGAAATCGCCATTCCGACGCTCGAAGCAAGCCCCTGCCCCAGAGGTCCCGTGGTGATTTCGACACCGCTTGTGTGCCCGAACTCCGGATGCCCAGGGCAACGACTTCCCAACTGGCGGAAGTTCTTCAAATCCTCGAGTCGCACCGCCAACTCGCCCGTTGGGGAGCCGTTTTCGAACTGCTGCGTTCCAACCAGATGCAAGGTCGAATAGAGGAGCGCCGAGGCGTGCCCGCACGAGAGGACGAATCGGTCCCGCGCCGCCCACAATGGTTGGGCTGGATTGTACTTCATTCTCTCGTTATAGAGCAAATAGGCGACAGGTGCCTGCGCCATAGGAGCGCCGGGGTGTCCACTTTTTGCAGCCTGGACGGCATCCATCGACAGCGTACGGATCGTGTTAATTGCCAAATTTTCCAAAGGAAGCCTCATGTTCTCACCTCATTTTTCAATTGTATCAAGGAAGTTTCCGTCCTAAAACAAACGGAGGAAAAGCAGGGGGGAAACGCAGACGCGCGATCAGCCTCGCCGAGATTCAGCGCAAGCATTTGTGTCTCGTCCCTTTCCATTGCCACCATCCTGTACTCATCCCCATTTATACTCATCGAGCTTTATACCCGTTCTCCTTTAAAATTCCCGTCTTGCGTGACGCTTTACGAGCCGTGGTACACCGCTCCCTACTTCCATTATGAGCCATTATGAGCGCCAAGACGAAGGGTATTATACAATCTTTTCGCCATTTCGACAAGGCGTACCTACCGGATTCTGGAGGAAAATTTGGGTTTCCGCGCAAAGTTCCTTCTTGAAAAACGCAAAAAGACATAAAACTCACGGGTCTCAACACCGCTCTTATCCCTTTCGAAGCTTTATGATGCTTCACGTTGAAATTTCCGATACCGTACGCCTTTTTGGGGTACCCATTCAGGAACAATAACTTTTCGTTTCACGCACATCTTGCCGCCCTTCGACGGTCGTGGGCGTGTCAAAAGTTTTTGGAAGGTGAGTTTGAGAGTGCCTCCTCAAAATCACAAATTCAAAAAACAACCCTTTTCGAGCCTTTTTTTCGCATTTTCCCAGAGAAAAAACATCACATTTCTCCATTGAGACCATAAAATACGCAGCCTAAAGGTTGTTGTCCGAGAAGCCCAATGTTTTAGTCCGCATTCCGCACAATTCGTTTTGAGTATGTAAAAACAAGTGTGAAGCACCCCTCAAAACCGCCTCAAAAACAATTAAATTAACGAATATCAGCTTTACTGCGGAATTTCTGTGTCAAAACCCTCTTTTTGGAAAAACATCCGATCGCAAAAAGCACCCAAAAAACGCATTTTTTCACCAAAAAGAATCAAAAAATGCAAAAGTCTGAAATGCGTCAGAACCCTATTTTTACGCAACATGGTTTTTTTACGAATAGCGGACTAAAATATTTTGAAAAGGCTCCTAATCATACAGTCTCGTAAAAACAAGGGTTTCGCAAAATGCCCTCGAAACGCACCTGAAATTTTTGATTTTTCAAGAAACTGCACAAAAACCACTTTCAGGATATTCTGAGCCGAGAACGAAGCGCAGCGTAGTTCCGGATGGGTGGAAGAATCGTTTGACGCTCAAGATTCTCCGACGTATGGCAAAATCCCTCGGCGCTTCATCCAGAGCTACGCTTCGTTCACGGCTCTGGCAGGCTCGTGCTGCACCAGCAAACGTAGTGAACGGTCCAAAAGTTTTTTGAAGGAGAGTTTGAGAGGAAACAATTTTCAAAAATATTTCCTTTCAAGATGTTGGAAGATTGCTGCTCAAAAAGATTATACTTCTATACTCGTCGTCGTTTAAAATTCCCGTTTTGCGTGAGGTTTTGCGAGCCGTGGTGCGCAAGCTCCAACGGCGGACGGAACCGGGAATTTCAACGCGAAGTATTATATACTCGTTCTCCTTTAAAATTCCCGTTCTGCGCAACGTTTTGCGAGCCGTGGTGCGCAAGCTCCAACGGCGGACGGAACCGGGAATTTCAACGCGAAGTATTATATACCCTATGCACTATAAAATTCCGCTTCACCAGCATTTTTGCTTCGCTGAAAATGCCTGCATCAGAACCGCACAAGACGGAAATTCAAATGAGAACGAGTATAAAACTGCAAATTTATGATTTTACAGGGAGCGCAAAATCGGAAGTTCTTTCCTAAAGAGTTTCTTCAGAGCGCCCACCAAATTTGAACGCCCCCCGTGACGACTCCCCCTCTTTTTTCTTGAAATGTGTGGTATAATAGGACGCCATGTGAGTGCATTCGACCCACAGTATTCGATCTACATAATCAGGAAAATCAGGAGGAAACCATGGATAAGTCCGAGGCACTTTGCGCGCTCCAGCACGCAGTCGAGGAGCGTTTGCTCACTCCTTCCGCCCTCAAGAATATCGAGTTGTGGCTCAACGCGCCGCAGTACGCACCTTATGTGGACGAAATTCTCAACTTGGTGCAATCGCAAAGTTGGAAGGAACTTGACGATGCCTTTTGGACAATCATCCCCTTTGGAACGGGCGGGCGCCGTGGTCGAATGTATCCGGTCGGAACCAACGTCATTAACGATGTCACCATCGGCGAGAGCGCGCAGGGGTTGGCGTCGTATACGCTCGAGTATCTCGAAAAGGAGGGCATCTCGCGGCGTCCCTCATGTGCGATTGCGTACGACACGCGCCACCGCTCGCGCCACTTTGCCGAGTTGTGCGCCGGGATTATGGTCGCCAACGGGTTCAAAGTTTGGTTCCTTGATGGTTTTCGAAGCACGCCCGAAATGTCCTTCATGGTGCGCTACAAGGAATGCGACTGCGGAATTATGGTGACGGCAAGCCACAATCCGCCGAGTGACAACGCCGTGAAAGTCTATTGGAACACTGGCGGGCAGGCGTTGTTTCCTCACGATGAGGGGATCATTCGCAAGGTCATGTCTCTCGAAAGCGTTCGGAAAGTCTCCTTCGACGACGCGCTCAAGTCGGGCGACATCGAATATTGCCAAGACGAAGTGGATCAGGCTTTTATCGACGCAGTGCTCAAAATCAGCCTCCCGGGAAGTCGAGACCTCCACGTCGTCTACTCTCCGCTCCATGGTGTGGGGGCGAGTTGCGTGCTGCCCGTTCTCGAGAAGGCGGGCTTCGAGAATGTGGAGTTATTCGGACCTCATGCCGAGCCGAGCGGCGACTTCCCAAATGTGCCGAATCACGTCTCCAACCCGGAGAATCCCGCCGTTTTTGATATGATTATTGATTATGCACGACAAAAAGGGGGCATCGATCTCATTCTCGCGACGGATCCCGACTCGGATCGATTGGGAGTTGCCGCGCCGCTTTCGTTCGAGGAAGGGAGCGTGTGGAAAACCATCACGGGGAACCAAATCGCCGCGCTCATGGCGGAGTATCTCTTGAGTGCGCGCAAGGCGGCTGGGACGCTCTCGCCGGAGAATTATGTGGTCGAAACGCTCGTGACGACGCCGTTGGTCAAAAGGATTGGCGACGCGTATGGGGTTCGGACGATCAACGATTTGCTCGTCGGCTTCAAATTCATCGGTGGTGCGATTGAAGAGAATGGTCCGGAAAATTTCGTATTTGGTGCCGAGGAATCGTATGGTTTTTTGATTGGTGCGCACGCTCGCGACAAGGACGCTGCCGCCGCAGCTCTCACGATGTGCGAACTCGCTGCTGCCGCAAAATCGCAGCGAAAGACGATTCACGACAAACTGGAGGAGATCTACGCAAAATACGGACGGCACGACGAAAAGGCGTTCTCCCTCGTCATGACGGGGTCGGAAGGAACGGCAAAAATGTCGGCTCTCCTTGAGCGCTTCCAAAAGAATCCGCCCAAATCCGTCGGAGGAATGGAGGTCGTGCGGATTCGTGATTACGAGCACGCGACCCAAACGGACGTCCTATCGGGGAAGCAAACTCCGCTCGTCGGACCGCGTGGGAAACTCGTTGTGTGGGAGCTTTCCGAGCCGGGCAATTTCATCGCCGCGCGCCCTAGCGGAACGGAGCCGAAAATCAAATTCTACCTTTTCGCCGCGCTTCCTCCTGGCGTTGAGGGAAATCTCGACGACCATCTTGCACGCGTCGAGAACGACCTGCGCGCTTTGATTTAGCAACTGACCAACCGAACGCAGACCGCTGGCGAGGTATGCGTTCAGAATCCTTTTTCCCTCTCCACGCACATTGAACCAAGGGACGAAGAACGGGCGGAAACCGCACACGCAGTCGTGTACAATGGGACAACGATAATCCGATCCGCAGCCTGAGAGCACTCGGCATTGCAGGTTCGGCAGTCGCTTTCCTTTAAACTTCCGTTTTTCGCGACACTCTGCGAGCCGTGGTGCGCAGCTCCAACGGCGGACGGCACGGGGAATTTCAATGCGAAGTATTAAAATTCCTCCTCGTCCTCATCTTCCATCACGGGAACGTCGCCATTGCGCGAGAATTTCTCCCAAACCTCGAGATCGTCGAAAAGCTCCGTCCACTTTCCTTCATCGCAGCCGTAGATGTGGACGGATCCGTCTCCTTTGGCAGAATAAAGGTCTTCAGGAAAACCATTGATCGCCTGCGGATCTGTGAAACTTTTCCCATCGTCCGCCAGCACAAGGTCTGCGGTAGGATCCATCCAACAAAAAGGCTTGCGCTCCACGAGAAGAATGGTGTTGTTGAGTCCGTCGCTCACTTCGTCGCGCGACACGCCGACGCCATCGGGAGTGAAAAGGGTGTTCTCGCCCACCACGACCGAGACGGTCGCTTCGCTCGGAGCCATCTCCAAACGAACGTCCTTATAAACGAACGGGCAGGTCTCGTGAAATTGACTGTTCCACTCGCTATCCCACGGCTCGTCGAGACGAATTCGATTGTATAAGTCCCCCTGCTCTATATACGGAAGGAGCAACACACGCCACGAATGAAGTGGTTTGCCCTCCGCATCCATCGTGTAGGCTGGGGGAAAAGCTCCGTGCGAAGCCTCATAATTCAACATGGCGAGCGCGCATTGTTTCACGCAGTTTTGCGTCTGCATCTGCCTTGCCGCTTCACGCGACGACGAGACCGCAGGGAGCAAGAGCGCAAGACCAACACCCGCGACGGCAAGCGGAACCCGTTTCTCAAACGCGGGGAAATTCTCCATATTTTTGGCAAAATCAAACCACAAATGCCGTCCCTCTTGCGTTGGCTCGAAAAGTTTGAACCCAAATCGGATCATGTCCTTTTGCAACGACAAAAGAAGCGCGTTGTCTTCCGAATCCGCAACGGCGTTTTCGATCGTTTCCTCTTGCCAACGCGCGTGGTATTTCGTGAGGAGCTGCGCCGCCTTCTCGGAAGCGGACAAAATGTGGATTTGAGTGTTTCGATAATTCTTCATGTCCCAGCCAATTGCGACGATATCGAACCCTTGCGCGACCAACGCCGCACTCGGAATCGAAATTGGAGGACCATTCTCTTTCGCCTCGGAGATGAATTGAGGAAGTTCCGCTTTGAGCGACGCGTTCATCACGAAGACAACCTTCAGGGGCGAATCCTCCACAAGCTCGAATCCCTCGAGAAATCGCGGCTCTTCGACGGGCTTCATCTCGTCCAAATTGGGGAGCAATTCCTTTGCCGAGAGGATCAACACTTTATCCTTCAGGCTCACAATAGCAACGGGAGTCATTTTCGACGCATCGCCAAAAATCTCAGGAGGCGCGTCGTCGAACCAACAGCGAAGCGCCTCGATTTTCGCCTCGTCGTCCGTCGTGAATGGGCAGACGACAAACGCCCCCTTCATCGACACGCACAAGAAAAATTCCTCACCCCCCGCGTCGCGAAGCGTCGAAAGTCGATCCTCCAACCACTCATGCTGCTGGCGCATTTTCGCGACGGCATCGGAGAATTCGTTCTCGAGAGCAAGCGTTCTCGGAAACATCCGCTCCAACGTTTCCAACGTTTCATTGCCGACAAAAGTCGGAATCGCCTCAATCCTCTCGTGCGCCACGATCAAGGTATCCTTCGTAATCCACGGCTTAATCACTCCATACACGCGCTGCGCCTCCCGCGCCTCAATCTCCTGCGCACAAGCCGCTGGCATGAGAGCCTGAAGTACGAACGTCGTCAAGACGAAGATCGCACTCAGAACGAAAAACAGCCGATAATTTTCAATTCGTTTCACGATTCCAATCTCCTTTTTTGTTTTTTGCACTGTTTCTCGCGTAAAACTTCACAAGCATCCAACTGACATTTGGACGATAACTCCAACATACCACACTGCGGGGGATAAGTCAAGGTCTGGAGATGGAAAATTATCGATTATCCGAAAAAAACGTGAACGAGTTGCGCCATGCGCGCAAAAAGGTGCGGGAAAGGTGGTAGACTGGCTCAAAGCAGTTTTCCTCCTCGGAAGCGGCTGGGTTGTCGGCAATGTGGCGGAAGCGTGATGGTGAAAAAGAATACTTGTCCATACATACTTTCAAACACGGGAATCCGCAAGGGAATCGAAGTTCTGAACGAGCGGCATTATCGCGGTCGGGGGGGCGTGTGAGCTATACTCATCGTTCTTTATACTCGTTCTCCTTTAAAATTCCCGTTTTGCGCGAAGCTTTGCAAGCTGTGGTGCGTAGCTCCAACGGCAGACGGAATCGGAAATTCCAACGCGAAGTATTGCCTTGGCTCAACTCAAGAGAAAATATGTAGCCACCCAATCCATCCCATCGACTTTTCGAACCGTCCGAACGTCGCCATGCACGACAAAATCGTCCATCTTATGGAGCAAATCCTGCCGTTAAACCGTCGTCTTCAAGCTGAAACGTTCACCAAGCCACGGGAACGGGAAATGTTGGAGCGTTAAGTTTTCCCCCTCGACCAGCTAATCGACGCTCACGTTTACAACCTTTATGATTTGCCCCGGCTGAAAGAAAACGCGTCGAATCCCCCCGTAGAGCAATGAACGCAGAACGTAACCCGTAGTTCCAGAAAATTGCCGAACGACTCACCGTCCTGCGAGATTTTCCGGGACTACGCTACGCTTCGTCCACGGCTCCGTATGCTCTCGGTTCAAGATGTGGAATCAACCATGACGAATTCAACATCCTCTGCGAAAATGCGAAGATGTTTCGCCTCGTTCGTTTGCACATTGTAAACTAAAAACTCGATTCCTTCCTGCACGGAATGATTTTGGACGAGAGAGGCGTCGAGAATCGTGTTTCCCTCATCGTATTGATCAAGCCCTGCATGTTCCATTTCAGAAACCCCGGTAAATACAAGGCGAATGATGGGCTGTTCTGGCATTCCCTTTTTGAAATAGTCCTGCTTCCAGTTGCAAAACTCTATCTCCACCTCTGCGTGCTGGGTCTCTGAATGATACAGAACTCCCTCCAAGCCACTGTCATGAAACTCGTATTTTTCGAGCAATTCTTGTAATTTCATGCTGATTACCCCCTTCCTTTCGGATACAAATGAGATTCCTCAGAACCTTTCGGTACCGGGCTACCATCTTTATCTAAATACATATCCATCTTTCCTGTTCGATCTGGATTAAGCACGTGGTAATGATCACGTGCTTTATGCCGAGAGAACCCCGAGGAACCCTTATCAAATCGCACCGTCAATCCCAATATGGGGTCGTGAAATGTTCGATGTCCAAATTTTGCCGCATCGGGATGGGACGTCTCCGTCCATCCTCTCTCCCTAAGTCTATCAGGATTTTTTGGCAAAGAATCAATAACCCGACGATACTCCACCCTTTGGGCACCTCTGGTTCCTTTAAAATGACCACTGTCGGGTTTACTCATCGCATTGCCTCCTGCCTGCCATGGCAATGCTGATTTTACTGGGATATTCTACGATAGTGACTTTTTGCTCTCGAAGCCATTGAAATATTGGCAAACCTGTTGAGCCATACACCAAAATGGTATGAGGCGTCAACTTTTCAACCATCTTTTCCAAGCCTCGTTCAAAGCGGAAGTGATTTTCTTTTCGTTTAATACACCCATGCGTTCCGACCGCAAGGACGCTATTGGCTGGAAGCCCCGCAAACGAATAACGGTAGGTGTCTGGATCACCCCAACGAACATTATTGACTACGGGAACTCCCTGTTGAGTTAGCCAATATCCTAATGCTCGCATTTTGTACGTACTAAAAATTTTTAATGCCTGAGGCATATCCTGATACGTTGAAAAGTCGGGCGTAATAACCCCGGCAAATTTCTTCAATCGTTTCAGATTGTCGTGTGGAGAATGCCAAAGCCCGCCAGAACCATCGAATTTTTGATCGTCTAGATAACAATGAACCAATGCCCTGGAATCAAAAATCGAACCGATCTGGTCATATCCAAGCAGACGTGAAGGAATCTGTGTCAGCGTTGAGGGACAAAATGGAATTTCATCCTCACCACAAAATTTTGCGTCACGTACCATGAACGCATTCCATATATCCGCACACCCCCTGCGAGGCGTACTCTCTTTTGAAGGCATAACAACCTCCTTTCTACTACAACCACAATAGCTGCAGTCAAAATTTGTAAAAAAACTCAAATGAGGTCTTTGACAAACCGCGAAATTGTGCTATAATAGAGATATGGTGGTGTCTATGTGGCACAATCGCAGCGAACTCAGCCGACGGCAATCGGTTGGGTTCGTTTTTATCTTAGACTCGTTTCAACAATTTGTTTAATCGAATCTCCGCTGCTTGCATGGATACGGCAAACCGAGCCGCAATAATCAGAGGATCACGATATTTTGCAATTAAATGCGATGGCATCAGAAAGTGGGCAGCAAAGGTATCGGCCTGCCATTCGCTGTTACAATATATTTTTATATTTCCCCCTTGTTTTCTTTGAAGATTTACTCCCTGATTTCTATGCAGCCAATAGTGCCCCAATTCATGTGCAGCGGTAAATCTTGCCCGCCCATCATCATTACACAAATTCTCATAGACATCCTCACGGAGAAAAATGGAATTACTTTGCGGAATGGTTTCACCTTCGCGCTCTTGCATCTCTCCTTTTTCCTTCACACCAAAGGTGAAATCGGAATATATCATGGGCATATAAAATTCCAATATCGGAAGCAAAGGGAGTTTTTCCTCATCAAACAGTCCTAAATTTTCCCGAATCAAATTGGTGATCGAGATAATATTTGCGGTCGAACAGGGGGTTACGGGATAACCTTCGTTGTTGTATTTACTTTTTTTCACGAAACTTGCGCAGGAATTCATAAAGCTGTTCCTTCTCCTCCTCATTCATTTCGGGTAATTGGCGTGCAAAAGCCGCAACAACATCTTTTCCCAGCGGACTTTCGTGCTCTATCCTGATCTTAAAGTTTTTAATGGATTCCAGAGCTGCCGCATATAACTTTTGCGTCTCATCCTCATTGAGATGGTACAACTTTGGAATGGTAGCCAACCAACTTTCAGGAATCGCTCGCCGATTCGTTTCGACCGCCGACAAATAGGATACCGCAACTTCCAGCTTTTTTGCCATATCCAACAGTATCTCATTTCGGTCGATACGTATTTTCCGCAAAATCTTGCCAAATGACGTAATCATAAAAATACTCCTTTTACCAACATATGGGGCATTATATCAGAAAAACAAAATTTGCCAACACCCTAATGCAGAAATTTTATACATTTTGAAGAATTTCTTCACAAAACATTGCTCGTCATCTCCGTAGTTCCGGAAAATTGTTGGACGATTCGCCGTCCAACGAGATATTCCGGGACTCCGCTCCGCCCACGGCTCCCGATACTTCGCGAAAGCCGAAATTTTAAAGTCGGGGTGAGTATAGTACGTGTTCCTCAACACGGCAAGTTGCGTTCAAAACGCCTCTCCGTCCTCGCGATTGCACCCGGTCGCCCAATCGAAATCCTGGTCTTCCTCAATACGCCAAACGCTGCCGTCGCACATTCCCACGATCGTCTCCCCATTTTTGCCCGCAACGATACCACCCTCGACCATGTCGGGACCTAAAACTGCGTTCTCATAAGGGACGTTGCTCGCGGGATCCATCCAACACATCGGCTCACACTGCACCAATGACACCGTGTTGGATGTGCCATCCGAAACCAGCGCAATCGAGATTTGCTCTCCATTCGGCGGAAAGGGCGTACTCTCCCCCACGACGACAGCAATCATCGCGTCTCCCGGCTCGGCATCAGAACACCTCGGATCCTTAAAAACCGCGGGACACATGTCGTGAAACTGCTGGTTCCACTCGCTGTCCCACGGCTCGTCGAGACGAATTTGTCGATACAGCTCCTCTTCCCCCAAGTACGGAAGGATGAGGACGCGCCACGAATGGAGCGGCTTCCCCTCTGCGTCCACGGAATAAGCGGGCGGCAGTTTTTGGTGACGAGCCTCATAATTTAAAATCGCGAGTCCGCATTGTTTGTAACAATTCATGAACTGCATGGTGCGAGCGCTATCGCGCGCCTCCTGCACGGCAGGCACAATCAAGCCCACCAAGAGACCCACCGGCAGACCACTGTTCTGAAAAAATATAGGATACTCTGCCGCATTCTCCTTGAAATCCCAATAAATATGGGCACCATCCCGCGTCGGCTTCAAAATTTCAAACCAAAAGTCGATCGTGTCCGCCTGAAGCGCACCCCCGTTTTCGTCCGCGCTTTCGAGCGCAATATTCACCAACTCCTCGCGCCACAAATGGTAGAGATTGATGATGTTCGCCGCAGCTTTCTCGCTGCGAGAGTAGACGTCCAATTTTAGCGTGTTTTTCTTCCAATCGATGCCGAGCGCAACGGTCTCCAATCCTCTCGTGATGATGGAGGGGTTCGGAATCGTCAGAGCAAGATCACCCCCCATCTCCAAAAACTGCTTGAACGTGGTGAGCGCGCCCTGAATGAAGGAATTGGAGACATACACGACCTTTATGGAGCAATCTTCTGCCGACGAAAATCCCTTGAGGAAGAGAGGATTCTCGACTCGAAAGCGCGCCTCGAAAAACGACTTGGCGTACCCCTCCTTGTCGTCCGTGGGGAAGAGCGCCGGGAGAATGACGATCGCATCATTATAATACGCAACGACGACATCTTCGTCTATCGCTTTTTGCCCCTCCCGCGTCGTCCAAGGGAGCGCCTCCATTATGCGCGCAGCCTCCGCGACCGCCGACGCATCCTGCGTGTCGAGCGGAACCACGGCAAAAACAGGCGCGGTGGGCGAAATCAGATCGACAAAGAGAAAAAAGTCGCGTCCCCCCGCCTTGCGAATGTCGCCAATTTTCTTCTCAATAACGTCGAGTCCCGATTTTATCTCGTCGATCGCCTGTGTTAAATTATTCTCCGTCGAGAGCGTCTCGGGGAAAAGAGGACGGAAGAGTTCCACACCCGACTCAAACCCCTGCTTCGGCTCCAAATTCTCCAGATCCAGATGCAAAATACAGGTCGTCCCACCCGTGATCCACGGCTTCGCTTTTTCGTAGACACGCTCCCCCTCTTGCGCGCGCCCCAAAGAGAAGCAGACGCAGAAAAAAAGAACCCAAACCGCCACAAATTTCCGTTTCATTTCAATTCTCCAAGTGATTTCGTACGGCAAGACTTGACAAATCGCCCTTATCGTTCAGAGTTTAGGGTGCGCGACACGAATTTTCGAGAAGCCCCCAACCCCACGTGAATATTCTACCCGATCCCCCACGCTTTGTCAATTGGTACGCCTAAAAAACTTTTTGATTTTTTGCGTTGAAGTTTTCTATTTTAGTCCGCCGTCGGAACCGGAAATTTCAACCAGAAGTATTATATACTCGTTCTCCTTTAAAATTCCGTTTTTTGCAACGTTTTGCGAGCCGTGGTGCGTAGCTCCGACGGCGGACGGAACCGGAAATTTCAACGCGAAGTATTATAAAGCTCGGTGCGCACAATGAGAATCCCTCCATTCAGTGCTCAAGCGAAAAAAGAAAGGTCTCGCAACAAACCTCCACCGTTTCGATTTCCGTGGGAAAGCGCTGCGCAATCCTCTCAACTACGCTCTGCACCACCGACTCCGGGGCGCTTGCTCCTGCGGAAATCAAAACAATATCCGAGGGGCGGAACCACTCGAAATCCAATTCGTCCGCGCCATCGATCAAAAATGCGGGTCGATTCTCCGCCGCCGCCAACTCCCTCAAACGCCGACTGTTGGAGCTATTCGGACTCCCTACGATTAAGACCAAATTCGCACGCTCGGCAAGTTCCCGCACAGCACGCTGACGATTTTGTGTCGCGAAACAAATGCAACTTGCCGTTGGATGAATGATTTGAGGGAAGCGCTCCTCAAGGACGTCGATAATTCGTGCCGTCTCTTCCACCGAGAGCGTGGTTTGGGTCAAATACGCAACGGGCGCGTCCGGGCGCACACACACGCTGCGCGCGTCTTGCGTGGAGTCGATCACCTGAATCGCATCTGGCGCTTCGCCCACCACGCCGACAATTTCGTCATGCCCCGCGTGTCCGATGAGGAGGATTTGGGCACCTTTCTCCGCCAAGAGTCGCGCCTGCCGATGGATTTTTGCCACCAGAGGACAAGTCGCATCCACGACACGGAAGCGTTTTTCCACCGCGATTTCTCGAACGACCGGCGCGACGCCGTGTGCCGAATACATAACGCAGCTGCCGTCGGGCACCTCATCAAAAGAGTCGACAAAAACCACTCCCAAATCCCGGAATTCTTTCACGACCCACGTGTTGTGGACGATCTCATGATAAACATAAATGGGGGCACCAAACTTCTCAAGCGCGCTGCGCAAAAGCGAGATGGCTCGATTGACGCCAGCACAAAAACCACGTGGAGAAGCGAGCAAAATTTTCATTTCAAACCTTTCGAATCAAAGCCGTGATAAAATCGCCTGCGCCACGCCCTCCATGGTCGCCTCGCGCGCCTCGGCATAGGGCGAGAAGCCGTGCCTTTCAAGCTCCTCGGACGTGAGTGGACTGATGCTCACAAGACGCGTTTTTAGAAGCGCCTCGCCAAAAAGACCGACGGTCGCGCGCGCAATGGCGGAACTCGTTATCGTGGTCCAGAGGATTTCCCCTCGCTCCATCTTCTCGAGAATTTTTGCGTCCCACACACTCGATTCTCTCGTCACGTCGACACTCCGATAGGCAATGGTTTGCGAGACGTGCGCGCCATTTTGCTCGAGAATCTCGGCGAGAACCTCACGTCCTCGACTTGCACGCAGGAGCCAAAAACTCGCTTTCCTTTTCGCCTCGCCTACCAGACCGAGCGCAAGATACTCCGCGCGAAAAACCTCCGGAACGAAATCGACCCCCCAACCTGCGTCCTCGAGCGCTTTTTGGGTTCCTGCGCCAATCGCCGCCATCTTCACGCGACACGCCGACCTCTCCAGCCGCGCATTCTCAAAACGCCGCACAAACGCCTCAACGCCATTCACGCTCGAGAAGACACACCAGTCGAAACGCTCCAAATTGCGCAGATTTTCGTCCACTGCCGCGTAATCATCCTCCGGGGGAAGGATTTCTATGGCAGGTTGGAACAAAATCTCTGCTTCGAGCCGCTCTTTCGCGAGTCGCCCCTTTTCGAGTCCCTCGACTAAAAACCTCGCCAACTCCTCGCCCTGCGCCTTCGGTCGAGTGATCAAAACGCTCATTTTTTCCATTTTACACTCTTTTTCACAAAAAACCTCCCGCTCGTTGGAACGGGAGGCATCTTTCACCACAAATTTCTAAAGGTACCTTTAGAAAGGTATCAAACTACATGCGCGTCACCTGCTCGACGGCGAGAAGCGAAATGTCAAACTTATCCTTGGTAAGCGTCTCCAACCCGCCAGCGCTCCCTGGCGTGAAGAGCGAGTCGTAGATCGCCGAGTCGTCGCCGCCCATGACGCTATAGACATTCACCTTGCGGAAGCCAGCGACGGAGTTGAAGAAACTCTCGTTGGACATCGTGAGGGTGTTGTCGTTCGTCGCGCGAATCGTGTCGTCGCCCACCGAGTCGTAGAAGATCGCCACGTCATTTCCGCCAGAACTCGCAACCGCAATGGAGGCGAAGCCAGACGCCGTGATCATGTTTCCACTCGCGGAAGTGAGCGACATCCACTCTGGTCGCAAAACGAGCGTGTCATTGCCCGTCGAGTCGGACGCGTTGAGGGTGTCCGAGCCGCCAAAGACGCTCTTGACGCTGATCTGCGCGATTCCACTCGCGGTGTAGCGATAGTTCTCGCCACTCATGGTGAGTGAGCCAGGCGCAAGGTCGAACGTGTCGTCGCCCGCAGTGTCGTAGGCGTTGAGGACGTCTTTTCCACCGCCACCAACAAGCGTCACGGAACCGAACCCGGAACCGACAAACTGCGTGCCGTTGAGCGTCGCGCTGATGTCATTGTACGCAAGTGTGAATTCGTCGTTCCCTTCCGTACCCGTGATCGAGAGCGCGCTGCCGAACGAACTGACGGCGGCAACCGTCGCAAATCCCTCAATCGTCACGCCGTTGTTGAACGTCACTTTCGCTTCCGCCAAGGCGAACGAATCTCGCGCGGAGGAATCGTAGAGCGACGCGGAATCCGTGCCGCCATTCGCACTCACAACGGAAAGCGTCCCAAAGTTGGCAACCGAAATGGAGTATCCGTCGGAAACCAACGTCGCATTGGTGCCACGCAGCGTGAACACATCGTCGCTTGCCGAATCGGAGAGTGCAACGGACGCGCCGCCCGCTTCGATCGTCGCGGAACCAACGCCCTGAATCGTGACGCCGCCCGTCTTAATCTGCTGCGCCGACGCCTCCACACTCGAGGTTGCGACAATGCTTGCAGAATCCGCCGAGTCCGCCGCAATAACGCAGCTGGAGAGACCGGAGAAGTTCATAAGCGCGCCGCCCACCGTGGTGATCGAGACGCCCGTCGCGTTGGCGACAATGGCATCGGCACCCGCATCGGTTGCGATGTTCGCGGTCGTTTTGTTTCCGATGAATTCGACGGAATCATACAGACCTGCGGAGTATGTTTTCCCATTGAGCGTGTAGACGAGCGTGGTGCCTTGCGCTTCGAGTGCGCCACCGCTCACGCGATAAGTGACGGAGTCACCCGCGCCACCGTACGTCGCCACGTTGGTGAATCCAACCACCTCGAGACGATAATCTTCGCCCGACGAAATGACGGAGTTCGACGCGATTTCGACCGTATCGGCACCCGTTGCGCTCGAAATGGACGCCGAGTCCGCGCCACCCTTCGAAGTAACGCTGATGGAGTTGCACCCCGCGACGCGGAAGGATCCGCCCAAGGAGACCAACACTGCCGACTGCCCAGACGCTTCCAACGAATCACCCGAGCCGGAAGTTTCGAACACTGCCGAGGCGGTTCCGTCTCCATTGAAGACGAAGCTCGTCGCGTTGCGAATCGTAAGTGTGTAGTCGTCCGCAACGATTTGGACTTCTCCACCCGAAACCTTCACGCTCTCGCCACCGACGCCCTGAATGACGACGGCAGCCGACCCCTTGCCCACGAGCGAAGCGTCGAAGACGTAGCTGCTGTTCGTGCCGCTCAAGGTAAGCTCGACACCGTTCAGGACGAACTTCCTCTGCGTGCCAGAGAAGACCAACTCGTTGTGGGAACTCTGAGCAGCCTGAATCGTGATGGAACTTTGCGATTCCAAAATCGTCGCGCCACCGTTCTCCAACTTGGCATTCTCTGCAACGGACGTGACGCTGGACGTCGAAATCGTGCCAGAACCCGTGCCAGAGCCGGAATTCGTGCTGGGCGTGACACTGTACGGCATGTACGTTGCCGTCGTGCCGGTTCGCGTGATGAACTCATACCCAGGCGAGTTCTTTCGAATATACACGCGCTGGAAGATGTCGGTGTCCTCCGTGAGCACCCCGGAATTACTCCTCGCGGAGTCGGGCCCCACCCACGCAACCGCGTAGGAACCGAAGGCGTCCATGGCGATAGCCGAGGCGTTTTCGTTGCCAGGCGTGTAGGCATTGACCCTCACCTCAAGACCCGTGGCGGTGTCGCAAACCTGAGTACGAATGTCGGTATAATCCCTGACAAACACACCCTCAGAGTACACCGAGGTTCCCTCTTGCCCGAAGGACGTCCAGCTGATCGCGAAAGCCGTCCCATGCTCCGCCCGGCGCGCAATCGTCACCGAGACGTCGAGTTGGTTGAGCTTGTCGAAAGTGTTCGCCTTTCCTTCACCACCAATCTTGGAGCAGTCGCTGTCGAAGCACTGATAGCGAACATCGTACCCGGAACCCGACTGACTCGACCAACCCACGATGAATTGACCAATGTCGTTCATCGAAATGTCGGGATGATTCTGGTCGTTCACAACGGTCGTGTTCACGACAAACGAACTTCCCAGCGCTTGGTTGTTCGCGTTGAACTTACGGGCGAAAATGTCTGTCGCGGTCGAAGTCTTTTGATTGCACTGCCATGCAACCACGATGTTGTAGTTGCTATCCATCGCCACCGTGGAACAATCCTGACTATAAATATCCACCTCGTTCACGATAAATGTCTCGCCAATTGCCTGCGCCCTCAAGCCCGTGATACTGTACCGCTGGGCAAAAATGCCGTACGTCTCCAACGAGGAACCAGAATTAATGCCCGCCCATGTAATGACGAATTGTTTTCCATCAGGCGAAATCGCCACGCTCGGGTTGTGCTGCACACCCGTGGTGAGGTCGGCAGTCAAACTTTGATTCACGCGGAAGACCTCCGAGGAATTGCCAAAGACGTCGTACACCCGTGCATAAACGTCGTAATTCGCCGTCTCGTTCGCATCGACAACACCGTCGGAATTCTCGTCACGACCGTTGACCGCCCAAGTGACAACGAAGTTTCCGTATTGGTCCATCGCGACTTTCGGATTCTCCGCATTTCCGTCGAGCACGCCGTCCATCAACCCGGAGATCGTGAACTCTGACCCGCTCTTGGCACCATAGCGATCGTACCACTGCCCCATAATGACGCGCTGCGCAAGCGCTCGCGTGGTGGGAGTTTCCTCTTCCTCGGTTCCGTCCCCTTCCTCGTCTTCGACCACGACATTCACCTCCGTCGACCACACAACCAGATAATCTCCCTGATCATTCATCGCCACATCAGGCTGATCCTGTTTGTTTGCGGCATCCATATTGACGACTTGGTTGATGTCGTTTTCATCCGAATCAGGGTCGTCCGGTTGCGTTGGAGGTACCAAACTTCCCGAATTATCCGGGTTGGAGTTAATGATGAATTCGAGGGTGAAGTCTCCGCCAGAGGTTCCGTCGCCGTCACCATCGAGAGTGTTCCCAAACCGATCCTCCACGCGCTCGCGAAGTCGAATCCGGTACGTTCCGTCCGCCATCGCATCGGTGTTGAAGTTGACTCGATAAATGTCCTTCTGATGCTCCCCGCCATTGTAAGAGGCGTCCGACTCGTCGTAACCAATAAGCTCAATCGAATCAATCAAATCCGACGTGACATTATTGATGACCGAGGTATTGATCGGCGTGAACAGCACTTCCCAGTTGCCATAGTACAGGACACTGTTGGAGCCTCTCTCTGAAGCATACTGCCCCATCATTTGCTCACCAAACGTGATGTCGATGTACTCAAGCGGCGCGACAATCTCCATGCCATCTGCAATGTCGGTGTAGACGGTCTGCGTTTCACCCGTTTTCTCTCCATCTTCGTCGTAGAGCGGCTCTTCGTACTCGCCACCCACGCGGACAACAACCGAACCAGTGTCGTCAAGCGTCTTCTTATAGAAGCGCGAGAAGAGACCATCCGAGCCGCTTTGATCGCTCTGCCACGACACTTTCATGTCGCCCGTGTGCGAAAGAACGACGTTGGCAAACCTCTGGTCGCCACTCACTGTGGTGTTGACCTGGAATTCTCCACCGATCTCGCCATTCTCGCCGAGATACGTGAGCGTGGCGAGTTTGTCGGACGAGGCGTACCTCTGCCCATAAATACCCCAGTTGTCTGCCGTGCCAATGGTGGTTCCATCGCCATGTTCTTGAAAACTTTCCCAAACAATGACGAAGTCGCCGTCCGCATCGATCGCCACCTTGGAGAGTTGCTGATCGTTCTCCACCGTCGTATTGACGAGGAAGGATGTGTTGACTCTCGCGCCGTCGCTCGTGTATCGCTGCGCATAAACGCCATTGAGACCGTTTCGATTGGCACCGTAGCCGTCGCCCACACCGTCCTGATTGAGACTTGTCCACGTGATGACAAAGTCGCCATCCGCATCCAACGCGACACTCGACCATTTTTGCCCACTCGTGGTGAAATCGACGTTGACGAGGAATTCGTCGCCAGGCGTGACGATATCCTGCCCGCCCGCACCCGTGATACCGTCGATCCAGGTGGCATACATCGCAACGCGCGTGTCGAGACCGATATCGCCGTACGTCCCGTCGGCACCACCGTCTTCAGCGTAGACACCTTGGCACACACCCGCAATGACACCGTTCACGAAGCAGGGGCCGCCCGAGTCACCCGAGCCACAAATCGTTTCTTCTTCGCCAAGCCCAAGGTCCGTCGTAACGCCGTGTCTGTCAAAGATATAGTTCATATCTTCCGTGCCATCGTCGAAATCGTAAATCAGCAGACGACTGTCGAGTCCCACGGTCGATCCCAAACTCTCCCACTTATTTTTGCCAGTACGTTTCTGACCATCGACTCCCGCCGCCTCGTCTTCCCCTTCTTCTCCGGTACCAGTGAGACCATAGCCATATCGTTCATAAACCTGTCCCAAGTCGGCAGCAAGAGAACGATTGATATCGTACGTTTCGACTCTGTCTGAAACATCCTCCGCAAGGACGATAATTGCAATGTCGCCCGCAGTTGCGCCAGCTTGCCCTGTCCATTCCTCGTGGACATAAACCTCTTCTGCATCGACGGTGAAAGTAGTTCCGTCCGCGTTCATAAACGTGACGGTAATAACATCCTCAACCACGTTGCTTCCGCTCTTGCAGACGACGTGCGCCGCCGTGAGAACGTGCCTTCCTGTCGTGAGCACAGAACCAGACCCCAAGGACCCGGTCGTCGCGCCAGTCGCCGCCGCAACGATCATTCCCACGCCCGATTTCGTCGTGGTGACATATTCGTCTGGAGCAAGAGGACCAATGAGGCACCACGCGTTCTCGCCAACGGGCACGTCGCCCTCAATAGCAGTACCCGTGGTTCCGGTCGTGACTTCAGTCGTGTAAGAAGTCCTCTCCGTCACCGCCGAGGTGGTGGTTGTCGTGTTGCTCGTGACAGTGTACATACGCGCATAAACGTTCGATTCCCCCACGCCATCGCCATCCTGTCCGTAGCCAGTCCACGAAATGACGAAATTGCCATCGTAATCCATCCCAATGGAGGCGTAACGCTGATCGTTTGCTGTGGTTTCGTTGACCAACTCCTCGCCGCCCTTGCCGTCCTGAAGCGTCGTAATGGTAATGTTTCCATCGACCACCGTGCCCGCCGGAGGCGCAATCGTGCGAAGTTCCAACTCGTTGACGTCTCGACCACCCACGCTTACAGAACCGATCTCAACGACAATCTCCGTTGCGCTCATGGCGTAAACGTTGAAAGTCAAATCAGCAAGCTCGGCATTATCTGCCTTAAGCTTATTGAGGGCAGCCAAGATATTCTCCGCGCCGACTTGAGGTCTTCCCTCGTAGGCGATGCGGTCGGTAGTGTAAGAATTCCCCTCCTCGTCGGTGTAGGTGAGGGTGAACTCGCCCGTCCAACCGTCTTGGATCTGGATGGTCTGCAATTCCACGCGCCCACCCAAAGGTTGTGCGTCGGAATCATACCTTTGGTAATAAACGTCCCAACCCGTTCGTCTCGAGTAACTCTGCCACGTGACGACAAAGTCGCCGTTGAGCGACATTGCCACCTGGCTGTATTTTTGCGCGTTCTCGGTGGTAGTGTTCACCATGAACGCATCAGTGAGCGCTTCGCCATTGAGGTCGAACATCTGCGCCCAAACGTTCAGATCCGCAGTGGTTGCCCCCGCGAGTCGGTCGTCTTGTGTCCACGTGACGACAAACCGTCCCTCGCCGTCCATCGCGACGCTGGCGAACGACGCCGTGCTGTTGTTCGTCACGCTAATGACCTCACTGTAGACCGCCTGATCCAAGACCATGGTGCGCACACCATCAATCTCTTCCCACTTGGCGTACTCGATTTGAGCCTTGATTCCCTTGCCCTCTTCTGTCCAGACCGTGACGGTGTCGCCCTCGTAGTCCATGGCGGTGGCGTTGGGTGCCCAAATGTCGTCCGAGGTGACGTCATTCGGATCGAAAAATTGCTGATTGCCCGGAGAATCTTGCGGATTTCCTTCATCGTCAACCGAAACGACCGGGTTGCCTTGGTCGTCCAAAACGATATTTCCATCGTCGTCGGTTTCGTATTTCGAGACGGGTTCCTCATCGTCGTCGCCAGAGATAACGTTGAAGACGCGCTCAAAATCATCGCCATCGACGTTGTTTCCTCGGCTTCCCAAGACGTTTCCGTTGATGTCCTCGACGGTGTTGTCCAAAAGCAAGACGTAAGTCCCATCCTCAAGGTTGATATCGTCGTTGAAAATGACAACCGCTTCCCACTTATTCTCCGCAAGTGGCGTGACACCCAGCGCCCGGACGTCGTCCTCCGCACTTCGGTTCATGCCGAACACGACCTCTTTAATCGCGCCAACCACGACCTGCCCATCCTTCAAGAGCGTCCAGTTCTCGGTGTTCGTAACGCTCTTGCTCTCGTACTCACTCCTCGACGAGGCGGGCCACTTGTTGTGATCGACCAGTTCCTCGGTGAAAGTCACAATCATCGCCCCCATTGGCTCCGATCCAGAGTTCGTAACCTGCGCGCCCTCGGAGATTTTCTGTCCATTCTGGTAGACGACGTCAACGACCTGAGGTCCAAGCGCATCCTGCTCCTCGTTAAAGGTGCGGGCATAAATTTCGTTACTGGCGACGGTTGTCCCTTGGGCAGTCCTGTCGTACTGCGTCCAGGCAAAGGTGAAATCGCCGTCACCTTCCATGCCGACCCCGAAGAAATTCTGAATCGTGCCGAAATCGCCCTCAGAGTTCGTTTTGACGCCGTAGAGAGCCTGAATGATGACGGTTCCTTGGATGCGCTCTTCCCGCATCGCTCCCGTAAGAGGGGCAAGTCCGTTGCACTCAGGGCGCAATGTACGATCGTCTCCGTCGCCGTCCCAAACGTATTCGACGTTGATTCTCAAGTTGGCAATGTCCTCACCCGCACGGTCGCCACCAAGTGTAACGGTAAAGTACGGCACCTCTTCTCCCGCATCGTTAAGAATGGGGTCTCCATTTTCGTCGGTCATGAAACCGACCTCAACCCGAAGCTGGGGATCACCGTACCCCAACAACCCCATCGCCTCCGCGACGCCCGCTCGCAGAGCTTCAAGGTTGCCTGTCCACTGAATAATTGAGTCCGCTGGCTCATTGTTGCCAATCTGAAGTCGGAAGAAATATCCATTGGCAATATTGCCTGTCAGCGGATCAACCGGGTTCATGTCCGTTGGTAATGACCATGTGTATCGGCACGCTTGACGAACTGAACTCTGCTGATTCCACGCGAACGAAACCGCAGTATCGTGAAGGTTCCCCGTGAAAGAAACCTCAAAGCATGTGTGATCCATGGGGTATTCCTCGATTTCCGGCTCTTCAAACAGCGGTCCCCAATAGTTTCCTGCCACGTCTTCCATGTTGAGATCCCAGTATGTGTCGTCGTAGGCACGCATGGCAGTGGCATCGCCATTGTCCGTGGAGAGCGCACGCACCTCAACGCACCCCTCAAGATTGTCGGCATTCGCCCACGCCGCGTTTTCGCCAATCCAATCTTGGATCGCGTTGCGGATTGCAAGCGCAGTTGCCTCATTGTTGAGCAGATACAGGTCGTCCACATACCGATACACCGGTTGCACGAGCAACGTCCCCGAAATGGATGGCCAGACCTGACCGTCGGCGGAATCCTTCGGATCTTGATACGAAACGCCAATATCAAACGCAATCGTATCCCAAACATAATCGTCTTCGACGAAGTCGTTCGCTCCGATCGCGCTTGCCGAACGATTGAGTTGAATGTAAAACTTCGCGTTCGAACCGTCGCGGAGGGAGTTGACAATGTTGTCCGAGTAGAGCGTATCCGTTTCACCAGGATCGTACGTACCGTCCATATTCACGTCGGAGTCATACTGGGTGTAGAAGATGCCGTTCGACTCGCCGCGATTGACACCCATGATACTGTACAAAATGGCACCAAGTCGCGACAACTGCTCGTCTGTGGCACCCTCAACTATGGTGATTGCGCCAGTGAGCGGATCAAATTCCTCTCTGTCCTGCTGCGACACCGCCAAAATCATCTGAATGATCGAATCCACGTCACCATTCGTAACATATGCCTCGCCATTGTGCACCCATGTGGTCTGTGACCCGTACGCAGGAGCGTTGTCATAAGCCGTATTTTCTGTAAAAGCGAATATTTCGTTCTCGGGATCAAAATATTCCAGCAAGTCCGCGTTCGTGTCGTCGTTTATCAATTCGGCGATATACCTGACCAACGCTGGTGACATTTCGATGTTTTCGGAGACATCCGGACCAAAACCAGTGTATCCCACCAAGATATCGCCGTCAGCGTCCATCGCCACCTTCGCGTACATTTGGTACCATGCCCATGTTGTCGTTGAGTCGGACTCCAAGCTGGAACTGTTGGGACGATACTGGTCGCGCGTCACTTGAAGGGCACCATCCGTGATGCTTCCGTCCGTCGGAATGTTCCACACATACTGCGACATGCGCACACCCGTAGAAGTGGACGCTGCGCCGTTGAGCGAGTCGTTGTCACGATCGTTCACCTGCCAGGCAATGGCAAACTGGTTCGACTCGTTAAATGTCACGGACGAAAAGACGCCCGTATCGACCACGACCGGGTCCGTGAGCGTGACGAACGACGACGTGTTGGAGACATCCGTATAGCCGTACAAACGGAGATAAACCGCAGCCCGCTGCTCCTCTGGAGTAACCAAAGCCTGCTGATGTTCCAGCCAGTCCCACGTGACGCAAATCTGCGTGCCGTCCGGGCTTATGGCAACCTGCGGACGCATTGCCGTACCGGTCACTTCAATGTCAACACGCTCCTCGCTCCCGATTCTATTTCCGTTGCGGTCGTAGCGCTGCATATAAACGGCGTTGTAGTAGCTCGATTCCTGAGAGCTGGACGCCCAAACAACGACGTAATTCCCTTCTCTGTCCATAGCAACCGAGGAGCTAAATTGGGGCCCCGTCAGCGTGGAGTTCACTCTCATGGTGTCGCTCGTGACGATGTAGCAACGCCCATCCTCGATCACCGTCGGAGCTTTCGCCGCCTGAAGAATTGCGTTCCCTTCGGCATAGAGTCTCGCAGCATCCTCCAAAATCACGGTAGCATCGTCGAGGATTGGCTGTCCATCGGCGATGAGGATGTCCCCAGCGGTACGATCCTGCGCTGCTTCGTCACGCAAATCTGCCGCCTGGCCTCTCAATGCTGTCGCTTGTAGGTCCAAAGCATCCGCCTCATCCTGAAGCTCTTCACGAGTCGCCTTGAGCGCCTCACCCTCTTTAATTCGATCCGTGCCAGAAATCAAAAGTTCAGCTGCGGCAGTTTCAAAAGCCTCAGCAGCGGCGATTGCAGCATCGTACTGAGTCTGCAGAGTTTGTATCTCGGTGGCAAGCGCGGTTTTTTCGTCGCCGTCCGCCATCGCATCGTGTTCTATCTGCTTTGCATCAATCTGGGTCAACAGTTCTGCCGCCTCGGCTCTCTTCGCCTCAGCGGAAGCAATCAGTCTGTCGCACCCTTCTCCTATCTGGTACTCTCCACCTTGGACCATCTGCTCGCCCAAATTCCAGTTGGCCTCGGCTTGCTCACGAAGTTCCTCGGCCTCTTCCTCTAAAGTCTCCGCCCGCTCCACGAGAGCCTCCGCCTGCGCTTCCTTCTCAAGGGCGCTTGCCAAAAACTCTCTTCCAGGAGTGATATGGTTGTCGTACGCCTCCTCGACCAGCGCGTTTCCTTCGGTATTGAGTTCCTGCGCCTCGCGAAACTTATCCAACGCCAACTGCGTGTCGATGCTTCCATCTAACACAGTCTGAATGCCGTCGGGGGTCTGATACATTTTCGGGGTGTACGTCCGGACGAAAACGTCCGTAAAACTTCCAGGATACCGCGTCTGCAAAACCTCGCCCGTCCAACTAATGACAAAATCACCGTCGAAATCCATCGCAACGCTTGGATCAACCTGGTCGGTAGTGGTGTAAATTTGCGTTCTCCAGTTCCAACTTTCATCGGTCGTGGGATTGACACGGAACTCCTCGCTGTTCTGCTTGAGCGTAAGCGAGGCGACCTTCGCCTTCTCTCCCGTCGCAGTGACACGAACGCGGTCGTTATACGTGTCGCGTGTCACAACATTGCTGTTGACGATCTCAATCTGCTGAACGTTTTGTTTTCCGGACGAATCGACGAAATAAATGTCGAAAGCGATAACGGCAGCGTCTTCCGTGCCGCCCACACCAACGACGGGCGTGACGCGAATCGCATGATTCCACGTGCGCAAGGTACTGACGTCTGTGGCGGGTCCCCCCGTCTGCGTCGCTCCGACGACATGGGTCGTCTGAAGCTGTTCGAAAGCATCGTAAATTCTCTCGGCAGTCCCTGCCGCGTCAATGTTCCAGTTTACGAAATCTTCATAGGCGACGTCCACAACAACACGCTCCGGTATCTCGACCCAACTCATGAGCGAGGTCGGCAACGGTGCTGGCGGAATGAAACCTTCTTGAACAGCAACAATTGACGTCTCGAGAAGTCCCGACTTGAGCATGTTGCTGTTCTCGTCCCAAACGGCGTCGAACGAAATCTCAAACTCCGTCGCCGAAATGACCGAAACTTCGACATTCCCAAGCATGTTGACCAACGCCGCCTGCAACTCGCGCGCGTTCTCAAGCGGCGTGCTCGAGTCCCGATACATGAACGTGGCGGTTTGGACGTTCTCACGCAAAATTTCGCCCGCTTCGTTCCGAAGGAATTCGCCATCTGCATCGTACAGATATTCAAAGTACGTAAGAGTCACTTCCGCGTTCACGGGGACAGAAGAAGGCATCTCAATCGTGTCCCACATGATGTTGAGGGAGGAGAAGGAAATCTTCTGAACGCACTTGTCGCCCGTCTGAAGGACAAGAGACGAGAGCGCGTTTTCATCGCTGATATCCGACGTGTCGACGTACAGACGCTGGTGTTCGTCTGTGAAATAGCGCGCGTAAATATTGCTGTCCGTAAGCGCCGTGCCCGTGTCGGGATCGATGTACGATTCAAGCTCCACTTCGACCCGGACGCCCAAGTCAGTGACGATATAGCCGTTGATGAAGTCTCGATCGGTGAAAAGATGAATCTCACCCTCGGAATCGTACCACCCGATTTCGCCTTTGTAGAAGGTCTGACCGTTGTCAAAGGCGCTGCGGTGCGTGGCGCGATAGACGTTGTCACCACGCGTCCAAACCACGACAAAATCGCCGTCCTCGTCGATCGCAATGCAGTTGCCGTTCGTCTCGGTCGTCTGGTTCTCGCTGTACTCCGTGTTTACCAAAACATCATATGGAGTGTTGGGCGTAACCGACAGGAGAACCCGCTCCTCAAGGGAGTCGACCGCGAGGCGCCTCTCGAGTTTCTGAGACTTTTCTGAGGCTTTTTTAGAAGCCGTTGCCTTGGTCACCAAACCTCCCAGGCTGGAAACCATCCCACGAATTGAAGACATGTTTATGAGCGACATCTCTCGTATCCTTGTAAAAACAAACAAAAAATAAAGTCTCGATTCCGTCCGTCGCGCGAACTCTCACACGACGCACAAAACCGTCTTTTATCCAAAATTCAAAATATTGTACGGCTTAATATCGGCGATCTGCGGACCGCCCGATTAGTGCGGACGCACCCACCACGAACAGTTCTCCGTCGTGAGCGCTTCACTACAAGCAGGCTTCTCCATCGTGAGCAACGCAGGGCGCCGCGCGTCCGGCAGCAGGGAGACGTCCCAAATTTCTGTACAGCCTCGATCAAACGCAAACATACCCTCGACCTTCGCGTTCAGGATGTTTACTACCGCTACGGCACAACGCGACGTATTGTTCTGTATTGGTGCGGAAATTTTCTCATTTTCGCGGAATTTGGACAGCCCAATGATTGCGTAGTTTTCGTAAAAAACGAGACCGCGCGCAAACCCTGGAAGACGACACACCCTCTTTAACTCGTGCGTCACGGGGTTCATCACCCACAGCGAGCCTTCGAGCGACCCCAAAAACCACAGGCACTCGCGATACCACCTCGGCGAGTGAGGCATCTTCAGCCCCTCAAGGACGATTTCGTTTTTTTGCACATCAATCAGGACGCCGCCGGTCTCTTTTTTATCGCGCCAGCCTCCTGGCTCGTCCGAGACGCCCAATGCCGTGACAAACGCTGGCTCGCCGTTTATCGCCGCCATGCCACTCAAATGACACCTATCCTCTGGGACCAAATCGGTCACAAAATCGGGCTTCCACACCGTTTCGAAGTGGTATTTGAAACTCGTCCGCGAAATGGAGGAAAATCTGGTGTTGAGAAAGAGGAGTCCATCCCTCCCCGCGAGGGTGTCGCGCGCCTTCAGGTCTCCGGTGTACCAAGTGGCACGGGGCAGGTAGCACGCGTCGTAGCTCCCCGGCGCGCTCAAGTCGTAATCGTGCGCTAACAACGGCGCGTTGGCAAAGAGCGAAACCTCGCGTCTCGAGGAAATGAGGATTTGATCTTTCAGGACGGAGACGCCGGCGGGAGCGTCAAACTCCCGCAAAAGAACCGTGACTTCGCGTCCGTTCCACCCCAAAACGACGACTTTGTTGGAATACAACGTCGAAAAAATGACGCTCCCACCATACAGCGACATCCAATTCTTAAAACCATCGTCTGCGTGACAAAGCACACTTTCGCCTTGAGGCTGTACCGACATTTGCTCTCTCTTTTCCGATTCCACAGGGGCTTTCCCTGCTTCCATCCGTCCCAACACGCCCAAATATTACAAAAATTATATAAGGATTCTACATAATAATCGGAAAAATCGGCTCGACATCTATATACATAAATCCAAAGATGTGGTATAATCCAGAAAATTCCTGAAATTTTTTGGCGTTACATTTGGAAAGGTTGAATATGAAACACCCTATTTTGTCCATTTTCACAATCGCTCAGAATCGAACGCTGTTCGTGACGATTTTCACTCTCCTTGCGCTTGTTGTCGTGCCGAGTTTGGTGCCGAGTTTGGCTTTCCAAACGGCGTTTGGTGCGGAAGCTGAGAGTCCTGCGAGTTCTGAGGAGGCAGTCTCCGAGACGACCGAAAGTGCGGAGCAAGACGAGGAGAATATCTTCGTGCGCTTGCGACAAAACGACACGGGCGAGGACGTGGCGCTTGAAACGTCGATTCTCGTTTTTTCGTCCGCAGACGGAGGGCTTAAAGTCTCGCTCGTCGGGGCGATTCACGTTGCGGAAAAACAATATTACGACGCGCTCAACGAGAAATTCAAGACATACGACGCCGTGTTGTACGAAGTCGTGGCGGAAAAGGGCGCTCGCCCCGAGAAAGGTTCGCAAGGCGGCTTCCTCGGGTTTTTACAACGCACCTTTGGAACCACCCTCGGGCTTGTCCATCAGATTGGATCGATCGACTACAGCGGGGAAAATATGGTTCATGCCGACATGACGCCAGAGGATTTCAAGAAGGCAATGGAGGCGCGAGAAGAGAGTTTCCTCACCATGTACGCGCGCTCGGTCGGGTACGGAATCGCACGCACGCGCCCCAACAATGGCAATTCCAACCTTCAGTTTTTGAGTCTTCTATTCAAACGCAATAAACAGAAGGAATTGAAACGGATGTTTGCGAAAGAAATGTGCGACATGGACTCGAGCATCGAACCTTTCGATAGCGGCGACGGGTCGGCAATTCTCACGGATCGCAACGAGCACGCACTCGCGATCCTCAAAGAGCAGATCGACGCGGGGAAGACGAATATTGCCATATTCTACGGCGCGGCACACCTCCCGCACCTTGCAGAGAAACTGGAGAGTGACTTCGGTCTGACGCGCGAATCCGTCGAATGGCTCAGCGCGTGGACACTTGAGTAGCTTCCCTCGAGGACGAACGCCTTTTTGCACCCTTATTCAGGAGAAACTTTATGCGATTTTCCCACCCGATTTTTTTCGTTGCCGTTGCGTTGAGCAGTCTGTTGTTTGCCATGTGCGCGAGGGCAGAAAATGGCTTTTTCAAGGTTCGACGGGGGATTCCGAACAGTCGTTACTACTTTGAGAAAAATATCGTCGGGAATCAATACGTCTTTTTCATCGGCAACGAGGTTTTAAGCGGAGCCGGTTTGAAGGATTCGTCTTTGCGCTACTCCACGCAGATGATTCAAGCGTTCAAGAAGTACTTTCCCGAGTCGAACATCATCGAAACGCGCCACATGCAACCGGGAGGGAGTTGGTTCGCACGCTATCGAACGTCTTCCGGGCAGGCGGTTTTTGGAGAAGTGATTTGCAGTGGGCACCTCGCCATCCTCGACTGCGCTGCGGGAGACTCCACGGCGGACGAAACGCACGTCAAAACGTGGCTGGAGGAACTCATTCGCCAAACGACGCTCTATCGCGCCACGCATAGTATTATTGTCGTCTACACGCTCACGCCCGCGATGCTCGATGCGTATAGAGCGGGACGAACGCCGGATTATATTGCGTGGTGCGAAGAAATCGCGGAGCATTACGACGTTCCATCTCTGAATCTTGCGCAATATGCGGCAGAAAAAATCCTCGCGGGAGAAATTTCCGAGGCGGAATTCTCGCAGGACGGCATCCTCCCCACGGACGCAGGGGCGAATATCTACGCGGACGCAACGCGACTCTTTGTCGATGCGCTCATGGCGACTGACGACACGGAGCAAAACACGGGACAAAGCGTCGTGCGATACACCCTCCCCGCGCCGAAAATGTCGCAGACGAACGCGAAGTGCCGAATCGTCGCTTACGAAAACGCCGCATTCTCTCCCGGTTGGAAGTCGGGGCAGGAGAGTCCGATTCTGCCGTTTCGTCACTTGCTCACAACGTCGCGCAGGGGGGAAACGCTTTCACTCTCGTTTGTCGGGAGCGAGGTGGGGCTTATCGACGTTGTGGGGGCGGACTCTGCGTGCTTGGAGTTCTCCATTGACGGCGGCGCTTGGGAGAAAATTCCCAACGCACACGCGACGCCAGCCTCCACGCAGTTCGCAATGCGCCCGATTTTGCTTGCCGAGGGATTGGAGCGGGAGAAAGAGCATACTTTCGTTTTGCGCACGTCGGACGAGGGCGTCGCGCGCATTGGTGGGATTCTCCTGAACGGCACGACCCAGAATCCATTTGAAGGTTTGAGCACGCTCGAAAGAATCGACAAAATCTATGGCGCGATGGATCCAATTCGCTACACGCCAGAGGCGGATCGATTTCGCTATCTTCCCAAAACGATGGCAAAACTCCGTGACGGCGGCACGCTTCGGATGGTTCTTTTGGGGGACAGCATCATGGGCAACACAAGTGGTTCGAATTTTGAACTTTTGCTCGAGCGACGCTATCCAAAGTGCGACATCGTGAAAATCGCCTCACTGCGCAGTTCGACGGGGTGCCGATATTATCAAGACGAAAATCGCGTGGAGGAATATGTCGTTCGACACCAGCCCGACCTTCTCATCATCGGCGGCATCTCGAACGGTGGAGACTGGGAGGCGATTCGGAGTGTAATTCGACAAAGTCGTGCGAAACTGCCGGAGTTGGAGATTCTCCTCGTCACGCCAGTTTTTGGCAGCGTGCGTGACAGCCACATCAAAAATTGGCAGTACGAGTTGGACGAAACAAGGGACCCTTTTCGATTTCATCTTCGACGTGTCGCAGAGGAGGAAAAGTGCGCGTATTTCGATATGACGGCACCTTGGTGGCGATATATTCTCGAGAGCGGGAAAACATACGGCTGGTTCATGGGAGACGCCGTCCACGCCAACGCGCGCGGGTGCCAAATAATCGGACGCCTCCTCGACATTTATTTCACGAACGATAATCTTTCAAACGACAATCCTACAAAGTAGAATGAGGTAGAAGAATGAAGAAACATTGCGTTGGAATCCTTTTTTGGTGCATTTTGACCACAATCGTTTGTGCGCAAACGCCAACAAAATACGTTTCCGTCGTCAAGTTGCCGGACGGAGAGCCGATTTTGAGACTCGAGTATCCGTGTGAGATACACCAAAAAACCTCCCTTGAGGTGCGGATATTGCACAACGAAACGAAAGAGAACCTCTCTCAAACGAAGCCTTTGTATTTCGAGCACGACTGGCTGAAGCTGTACGACGCGCGCGGCATTCAGGTTCAGGACGAGCTTGCACACTGCTTTTTGAGCGACGACAGCGACTACGTTTCGCGTCGAATGGAGTTGTTCGATCCCGACGCGGAACTCACGTTTTTGGGCTGGCGGAATCGTTTCGAGAAACGCGAGTCGATCGTCCGGGTCGTCATGGAAAATCCGCGTATCGACAAAGAAGAAACGACGCTCGTCTACCCGGACGCGTCGCGTTGCTGCGTGGGAGTCCCCCCCTCTAAGGAGGCACCCTCCAACGCTGTTGCTTATGGATACGAGCTTATTGGCACGGATTTCGACGCGCCGTGCGACCTCGTCGTCTGGCTGTTGCGTGGCAAAGGTGTGCTCGTTCAAGAGGTCGTGCGTTGGCCGGGACGAAAGGTTGCCGCGCCGAGCAAAACAAAAAGCGTTGCTGACAAAAAGAAGAAAAACACGAAAAAATCGAATGATTGAGGAGAAATTTATGGTATCGGACAATTATTCAGCAAAAGCCGAAAAAGCGCGTCAACTCTTCCTGGAGGGCGCAAATTGCGCGCAGGCGGTCGTCATGGCGTTTGAGGACGAGTGCGGTCTCGACGCTCTCACTTTAGCCCGACTCGCGTCTGGATTTGGGGGCGGAATTGGACGCCTACGAGAAGTTTGTGGTGCCGTCTCGGGAATGGTTCTCGCCGCCAATCTGATGTGGGGGTCGTCCGATCTTTCCGACAAATTCGCAAGAGACACCCAATACGCGCGGATTCAAACCCTCGTGGGGCGCTTCCGAGAGGAGACGGGATCTATCATCTGCCGAGAGTTGCTGGGGTTGGAGAAAAAGCAATCCGACTCCCACATCTCCGAGCCACGGACAGAAGCGTACTACAAAAAGCGTCCTTGCGTCGAAATGGTCGCGCTGGCGGCACGCATCCTCGAAGAGTATTATGACTCCATGTCGTACTCCTCTCCGAAAGCGGACTAAATACGAAAATCACAACGCAAGCAATTGTATACTCATTCTCCTTTAAAATTCCCGTTTTGCGCAACGCATTGCGAGCCGTGGTGCGTACCTCCAACGGCGGACGGGACCGGAAATTTCAACGAGAGGTATTATAAAATTCGCACGAGAGGGAGAATTCCATGCGACGCCACGAAAGAGAAATCACAAATCAAACGCAACTCCTCGGCGTCCTCGAACGCTGCGACGTTTGTCGAATCGCTCTTGCCGACGAGATTGCACCCTATATCGTCCCATTGAATTTCGGTTTTTCCTTCGAAAATGAAGTTTTGACGCTCTATTTTCACGGCGCTTCCGAGGGACGAAAACACGATTTAATCCAAAAGAACCCCCACGTTGGTTGGGAAATGGACACGAACCACCAGCTTCTCGAGGGAGACGACGTCCCTTGTCGTTACGCAATGGCGTACCAATCGCTCATCGGCACCGGAACGATCGTCATTTTAGAGACGGCGGAGGAGAAAAAGTTCGGATTGCAAAAAATCATGGATCACTACGTCGCGCCGCGCCCTTGGCATTTCTCCCCACAGAGTCTGGAGAGCGTGGTGGTTTTTGCCCTCCACGTGACCTCGCTCAGTGGGAAAGAACGCCGCATTCAGCCGTGAGTCAACGATTGTCGTAGATGGACCCCTCCATTGGGTCGGTATTTTTCGGAGGCGCTTCGGGCGGGAGGTTGTCAATTTCGCCAACTGGGGGTATATATCCATTGTTGCGGAGGAAGGGAAGTGTCCAAGGATTCTCCTCCGCGCGTTTTTCGGGCGGAAGATTCTGAAGTGTTTCCCGCAGATCAGGCGGAGCGTCCAACACACGGACGGAACCGTCGCACATTCCACAAACAAGCTTTCCACCATGAGGCGAATCTGGCGCGCCCTCCTTCGCCTCTTCGGGATTAAACACGAAATCTCGAGGCTCCGTCCAATGAACGGCATCTTCCGCGCCAACTTCCACCACCGCAACGGTGTATTTGGGCGGGTCCTCGATCCCCTCAGAGAAAATAATCGTCCCGCCCGGAAAAACAGAATCTTTGTGACGAATCGTCAAGTAGTTACACATCCCATCAAGCGGCAGACCGTCATTCATCGGAGAGAAAAAAATGTCCGGCATCTGCGAGAGAAGTTTGCTATTCTCAGAATGAAGCCATGACTTCTTTAAATCAAATTGGTTGTACAAATCTTGATAAATCGGCAGACCGTTTTTGTCCTGAATATACGGCAAAATATGCACCCTCCAACTCAAAAGCGGGTCGCCATTCGAGTCGATCGTGTAGGGAAGCGGATACTGCCCGTTGTTCTCGGCACGATAGCGCTCAATGGCGTCCATGATCATCTGCATATTCTCGACCGATTTTGCTTGGTCTCGATACGGCTTTTCCCACTGGCGATAGAGAATAAACGCAAGATATCCTCCCGCCGCGACAATGCAGAGAATGAGGAAAAAGCAAATCCATTTAACGGGGTCAAAAAGTATCTCACGCCGCACGTTTTTGTGTCCGCGCACTTGGAGTTTGCGTAAGATTTCCTCTTTGCCTTCTTTATCGAGTTTTTTCTTCATTATGCTCTACACGTTTTTATATCTTGAACTCTGAGACTTCTTCAAATTGCCACTCGCAACCACATCGGCTCGTATACTTCTATGTCGTGATTTTGAGCGGAAGATATGAGGAAATTTCCGAAAAAAACGAACCTCCGCTCCCGAAGAAGCTCGAGAACGGATTTTGGTTACTCATACCGCATCGCCTCAAACATGCTCGTGCGTTTTCTCCCACAGCCCAGCGATTTGTCGCGCGAGCCAACCAACGGGTAAAACAGTCGCCGTCACGAGCGTTATTTTCCCGAGCGTCTCCCACTCCAATGGTGTCGTGCGGAAAAATTTTCCAACTGGCTCCGACATTACCATAGCAATTTGAACTGCCGTGATTACGAAAATTATCCACAAAAACAGTCGATTGCGCGTAATGAGTGCAAAACACGACTCCTTCGACGTGAGCGCACGACAATTAAACTTGTGCCAAAATTGGAACATGACCAACATCGTGAAGAACACCGTGAGCGCGGGGAGATTCGACGCTGGCGTCCCTTCAACCTTATAATGCGCGCTCGGCTCCAAAAGGAACGACGCCAAACGTTCGTTAAAAAGGAACGCAAAAAGCATCGCGGTTTGATAAATGCTCACAAGTGCAATCGATACCGCCATGGAAGGCGTGATGATATGCGCGTTTCGCGAAATAGGCGGGACGCGAAGCGACGTTTCGCGCGGCGGGTCGGTCGAATACGCTATCGCCGCAAACGTGTCCATGATAATATTGATCCACAAAAGCTGCGTCACCGTGAGAGGAATCGGCACTCCAACCATCGGGCCGATGAGAGCGCACAAAAGCGCGGCGGCGTTTACGGAAAGTTGGAACTGAAGGAACCTCTGAATGTTTTGGAACAGCGTACGCCCCCACCAGACGCCCGTCACGATGCTCTTGAAGTTGTCGTCCACGATGATAATATCGCTCGCTTCCTTCGCGACTTCCGTACCCGTGATTCCCATTGCGACGCCAACATCGGCAAACTTTAGCGCAGGCGCATCGTTGGTTCCGTCTCCCGTCATTGCAACGACTTCCCCGCTATGGTGCAGCGCTTTCACTAAACGAAGTTTGTCGCTCGGCGTCGATCGAGCAATCACCTGAATCTCCTCCGCGCGCTTCGGCAAGTCCTCCTCCGAAATGGCGTTGAAATCCTCAGACGTAATCGCGGCAAAATGGTCGTCTCGCGTCAAAATCCCCGTCTGCTTGGCAATGGCTTTCGCGGTGGGGAGCGAGTCCCCCGTGATCAATTTGACCTTAATGCCCGCATATTGACACCTTTGCACCGCCTCCGCCGCCTCCTCTCGCACCGGGTCGGCAATGCCCAAAATCCCCGTCAGAACGTAGTTACGATCCTCCAACCATGCGGCAGCGTCTTCCGTCGTTTCGAGACAATTCGAGGGGGAAGAAGGACTCGAGTTCCGTTCGCAAAACGCCAACACACGCAGCGCGTTCTCCGATGCGAATTGGATTTTTTTCGAAATAAACACTCGGTCTTTTTCCTCAAGCAAAATCTGCTGTCCATTCACGAGAAAATACTTGCAGCGCTCGAGAATTTTCTCCGGCGCGCCTTTCATGTAGCCAATTTCTCCACCCTCTTTGGTTTTCACGATTCTCAAAGAAATCTTCCTTTGCGAGTTGTGCGCCACCTCGGCAGTCGTCTCACTCTGGTTGCGCAGCTCGAGGTAGTCCTCACCCTGAGCATGGATGAATTTCAAAAGCGCGCACTCAGTCGGATTGCCAATCCCATGGATGTTCGTTTTCCCTGCGGCGTCTGTCTCGACATGGAGGTCGGCGGAACTATTGATGGCGATGCCGTTCAAAAGACTCTTCCACACTTGCGAAAGTTTTGTCCGCGTCAACTCTTTCTTGAGCGCCGACATTTGTTTTTGCGTGTACTCATTCCGCCCCAAAAGCGCCCAGACGGGAGTCATTTGGTTTTGAGTGAGCGTGCCCGTTTTGTCCGTACAAATGACGGTTGCAGAACCAATTGTCTCGGACGCCTCGAGCTTGCGGACGAGGCACTTTTCGCGCGACATTTTCATCATATTGAGCGCGAGCGACACCGTGACCATCATCGGCAGACCCTCTGGCACCGCCACAACGATAATCGTGACCGCGACGATGAACGAGAGCAAAACTTCTTGCAGAAGATCGACACCCGCTTCCTGCGTGAGTTGCGCTTCTTGCATCATCCCCCAGCACGCGACGCACAGCGCAAACGTCACCGCAAACATCGGAACGAACGCGCAGAATTTGAGGAATCGCGATTTGATTTCAAGCTCCATGCTGCGGAAAAATGGGAGGACGCCCAACCAAAGAAGGATGCCGCCGCACGCAACGGAAATCAATGCGAAGATGCCGAGATTCGTGGGGCCGATCTGCGTGAGAATGGGGTAGCTGACGGCTCCACCCTCGCTAACCACGCGGCAGAGCGATGATTTCCAAAGTGAGGAGAGACTCATGATGGTGAAAATAATCATGGCGCAGGAGGCACCAACGACGCTGATTTGACGCGCCAAAACGCTCAGCTTCGCGACGAGAGGAGTTTCGTTTTTATAGGGATCGTCTTTGAGTGCGGAGGCAATTTTCCCCATTTGGGTCGCGTCGCCAACTGCCGTGACGCAATAGACAGCGTGCCCGTCGCTCACCATGGTTCCGCGCGCGACGAAAGACGGATTCGAGAGAACGTTGTACTCCTCCGTACGACTCAAATCCAAGGACTGCTTGAAGGCTGATTTGGATGCCGGGACGGATTCCCCCGTGAGCATGGATTCTTCGACAAGAAGTCCCATTTCCTCGAGCAGAATACCATCCGCAGGGATTTTATCGCCCAAACCCAAGAGAATAATGTCGCCAACGACGACTTCTCCGATATGAATTTCCGCCGCCTGACCATCGCGAAGGACTTTGATCGAAATGTCGTCTTTAACTTTGTTGAGCGCCTCAAATTCCTTCGCGCTTCGTCGCTCGCTAAAGAATCCGACGAGCGTCGCCAACGCCACCGCGATGAATATCCCGATCGAGTCGATGTACCCCGCGTCAGCAGAGTGACCAAGCCAGTGTTTCTCCACAGCCGCAACCGCAAGCGAGAGAATCGCTGCCACCAGCAAAATCTGAATCGTTGGGTCTTTGAACTTCGCCAAAAAATCCTTCCACCACGGACTGCGTGGCGGCGGAGTTAGTTCGTTCGCCCCAAATCGCTCGCGCAGAAGTGCCACGTGCTTTGTATCAAGACCAGAATGGGGGGTTATCTCGATCCCCTCAAACGTTATTTTCTTTTCGTTCATGAAAATTTTTCCGTATGTCTTCGCAAAAAAACGGCTGCGCACGACGAGAAAAACCGCGCGACGCAAACACCATGTGTACAATATGTATCTATACTATACTCACCGTACATTTTAAAGCATATTGAGAAAAACTTCAAGGGGGAATGGGACTTTTCTCACCAAAAAAGCTCAACTTTTGATTTTGTTTTTTTATTATTTGTCGTCTTTGACCATTTTCATGAGAGACAAGCCCGCAGAGAGCATCCCAAGCGCAAAGCCAACGAGGAGACAAAAGGGCATGAGATTATATCTTTTGTCGAGCCACGCTCCAAAGAGAGCGGGCAAAATCGCTTGAAGCGAAATACCCGTGATTTCCGACGCTTTCGCGAAACCGATCGCCCACTTCGCGCGCAAGTCGCCCGACGCCGCGTCCTCGTCCAAATACGGATTGTGTGTGGTTTGTTTTCGTTTCATGCTTTCGTTCAACCCGTTTGAGTAAGTTGAAAAATGGAGTGGAGGGGCATGTCGAACCGAAAAAATCCCCCCTCGCACGCTGTACGAGGGGTGCCTTCCCACTCTCCTATTCGACCATTTATTCTACACGATGCTCCAAATCATAGACCTCGAGACGAACCGCGCCGCCCGTCAGACCCGAGGCGCTGGGCCCGCGATACAGGTTGGGAATTGTTTGATAATGATTCGAGAGCGTGTTGTACACCTCGATTTCGATCAAGTTTTCCCCCTCCTTGAGGAGTCCCGAGACGTCCAACATCCATGGTTGAGCGACCAAAACCCCTGCCGACTCGCCATTCACGCGCACCTCGGCAGTCGCGCAGACGTCGACCAAATCCAAAATCACGCGCCGCGCCGACGCAATCTCCTTCGGAACGCGCACTTTTTGCGAGTACAAAACGCCCCCAGAATAGCAATCGAGAATCGTTCCATCGCGACTCCAATCGCTCAAAGTCGGCGTCTCGCCCTCCGCCGTCTCGACGACAATCGGCTCAGGAAAATACGCTCCGCCACGGACGCCACCCTCCAATCGCGCTAAAATAGCGACTTCCGCCGCCGACTCGCACACGTTCGGAAGAGCGCAAACAAAACGCTTCGTCCGCTTCATCTCGGCTGGCGTCTCTCGAACCCCCACACGCGCACCTTCGACATACACCTCCGGCGCGACGCGAATCCGCTCATCGATCGTGAGCGTCAAAGACTTCAACCCCGGCGGGCACTTAAATCGATACACGCCAAAAATCGGCTCTGAATTGCGCGCCGCCGCAGAAGACGCAGAATCAAACGGAACGAAATCGCAATCAAACCACGTCATTGACAAAGGAGTCCTCGCTGGAGTCCTCGCTGGAGTTCTCGCCGAAGTCTGCGCCGCAAGCGCGTCGAGCGTCTCGGGCGCGACGTCTGCCGCCTCGCCTTGAGCCTCACGAAGCGGAACCCGCCCACGCTCCAAAAGCCAAAATGCGCGCCCCGCGTCGGAATATTCCAAAATCAGCGTGCTCGCCCCGCCCTCCAAACGAATCTCACGCACATCTTGCGCAAGCTCTCGACCACCGATCCAAACTCGCGAAGGAAGCACGCCACCGCATTGAATCGTCGCCAACCCCTCGCCAGAGACGGACGTGATTAAATAATAAAACTGCTTCGGATTCTCTTCGACAAACAACATCTCGTTGTGCCCTTTTCGCGTGGCACCCAGCCCAATAAAGGCGTCGTTAATGTTTTTCTTCGAGCCGTGCCACCCTTGATGCCCCGGATTATCCTCAATCCCAACACGCCACGAAAACTCGTACGGCGTCGCGTCGCTCTTGGCGCGCTCAAGAATCGTCTGCGGGTCGGAAATTTTCCGCGTCGACTTGAGAAGTCGGAAATTCTCCCCAAAACCATACGTCTTTTTCGACCACGCGCTCGCATCAAACTCGGGCGCCAACGCCTTTCGCATTTCGCTCTCACCCCCCTCCGCATATTGGAATCGCCGCGCCTCGGCACCAATCACGCGATTGTCCTTCGTGATCGGCAGTCGAAAATCTCCCCACTGATTATCCATCGTTGGAATCAGACGCATTCTCCATGGAGCCGCATCAAGAGAGAGTGTTGCGACTTTGGTTTCCACAGCGATATTCGTGTCGAGCGTTGTTTCGCCCGGCGAAAAAACAATAAGCGCCGCTTGCGAGGAATCCAACGGGGCGCGAAGCGTGACGCCCGGCTGCTTTTTGAGCAAACTCCCGTTTTGATAGGAAAATTCCGTCGTCGCATAAATCGGAAGCGGCGTGATTTTCCCCGTTGCCGAGTCCCACAACTCCGCCTTCCCCTGCGTGCGGAACGAGACCAACGCGCCCTTTTTCACGCCCATCATGAGATAAACGTCGTTCTCCCCCACCTTTCGATGGAGGTATTTCGCCTGCCCATCGGAGGCTGGATTCTCGACGCGCACATCTTGTGGGAATCGTGCGATTTCTTGGTCGAAGTGCGACAAAAATCGTCTTTGTGTCGTACCAAAACGATGAAGTTCGTGAACATTCTCGGGAGAAAGAGGACTCGCCGCACCATTGCGCACGTACGTCAAATCCGCCGTGGAGAAGAGCGTTTTTTGACCATCCGAAATCGCAAAAAAGATGCCAGCGCTTTTGTCGCCATTTTCATTGTCTTTCGCACGGATAAGGATTTTATCACCCTTTTTAAGCGCCAAAACACCCTGCCACCCATGCGAATAATCGATCCCCTCTTTGATGGGGCGATCATTGATAAAAAGCGTCGCAGAATTGTCGCAATAGCAAAGAAGACGATAATCTCTCGGCTCATGCGCAAAATTCACGAGCGTGCCTGAGGCGTCGAGCGTACTCACGCCTTTCTCGTGTGCCCAAGCCCAATACCCCTCAAATCCCCCCGGATACTTCCGCAGAAGAGCACTATTTGGTGCATTATTTGGCGAATTATTTTGCGAATTGTTTGGCGTGTTATCAAGATCGTCGAGCACCCCACGCACCGCAGGATACACTCGCGCGGGAGGCGACTGCGTCGAAACAAACACTCCAACCCCCTCGGCACCAAACAATTCTCTCACGCAGCGCTCAAATTCCGCGTCGCCGAGCGAAGCGTCCGAAACACCCGGCGTCATTCCGAGACACACGACCTTGACGCCATTTTTCGCCATGGCATGAAGCGCGCGAATCGTATCTTTTCGAATTGCCTCCATTCCGGGTATGATTACGACGGAGAATTTCATGTCCGACGTTTCGAAAGCACCCTCTCCCGGCAAAATTCTCCCACGTTGGATCGATTGCTCGTCGATAAACGTGATGTCGCGACCCGTGGAGTAGATTTTCCTTGCCGCATCGAATGCGGTTTGAGTCGCGAATTTTTGATTGTTGTTCAGCCATGCTTGCCCTGGAGAAGTTGGATAAATGATCGCAATTTCGCTTTGGCAAACACCTTGACTCATCACGAATGAGAGTCGCTCGAAATAACGAAGGAACGCGCCCATATGCTTCCAATACGGCATCCGAAAATGATAGCAAGGCGGCGCCCACTCCCACATGCTGCCGTGTGTGGTGTAGTAGAATCCGTGGAGATTCAAGAGCGTGCAGCCGAAGACGTAATTCTCATTTGTGGCGTACATTAAAGTGTTTGGCGACGCTCCCCAGCCGAGTGAGTGGTAGCCTTCGAGCCAAACGCGCGGTCGCTTGTACAAATTCGCGATGGAGCTTGAAACTTTTCCCTTGATAAAATCCGCCCTGCCCCCCGGCGTGTCGTGTCCCGGCGCGGAGTACCAACGCACGGCTCGAAAATAGTCGCCATACTCCATCGGAGCCATCCCACGTCCATTATTGTCGCACCCAAAAATCATCCCTTTTTCATAATGCCACAAATAAATAGGCTTAAAATATCTTTCCTCAATCAATTGAAGTCGAACGTCAGCATAATCCAAACGCACTTTTGCACTCTGAGGTCCCAAGTCAACAAAAAACGCAGGAGCGTCTTTGAGAAAATCGTACCCTTTCATCGCTTGAAATTTTTCACATAAATCGTCGCACCATCCGCGCGCGTCGGCAGAGAGGCGAAGCTCGTCGTTGAAAAACCAATTGAGACCAGCGGAACCCGCCCCGCCGTTGTGCTCGACAAAGGGTTGGAAAAATTTCTCAATCACTCGCGCGCCGGAGCCGGGATGGAGCGGATTGAGCGTTCCACCATGTGTTTTGATTTCGAATTCCCACATGCAGAGTCGATCGGCAGCGGGATTTTCCACGAATTTCTTCACCCATTCCTCGATCGAAGACGAAGTTTTTTGAACTCGCCAATACTCCAGCGTAGTTTTATCACTTTTTTGAATATAGACAACCAGGAAGACTTTTTCGCGATCGATATCGACTAAATTATGAGGAAATTTTCCTTTCAAGCTGGCATTTTTTTCCAAGAGCAATGTCACATCTTTTTTATTAATGGCGAAAATTTCACGCCCACTCAGCGTTTGAAAATGAAATTCAGGGTCGTTATACACGATATCGCCAAACAGATTTTTCGCGCCTGGCCAATCGAGCGTATATGTACTCAAACCAATAGACATATCATACTTTTTCGACTCCGCCGCCGCAAAACGCCAGAATTCCCACCATTCCTCGGAAAAAATTTCTGGCGTATTAAGATAAGTGGGCCAACCTTGCGTGTCTTTATGCGCATAATTCACCTGCATCCCGGAGACGCCATTCTCGTGGAGCTTGCGAATTTGGTACGCAAGGCGCTCTTTGTCCAACGGGTCGCCCGTCCACCACCAAAATGGGACTTCGCCAAATCCCGGAGGTGGGGCGTTAAAATTCCCCCGCAAATCGACGTCCGACTGAGGATATCCCGCCGCCTCGGCAATCTTCGGCATCCTCGCGGGATCGGACAATTCAAGTCCCTTCTGAGCGACCGCGCCCGCACACCAAAGGAGCGCCGCAAGAAAAACGACGCAAAACCCTCTTAATTTCATGATTTTGCTCCTTATTGCACACTTATCGTCTGTCGACTGTTTGTACGCTCAAGCCAACTTCAAAATTCGTCTCAAGAACCACTCCACGCTGAGCAATCCCACAAAAATACACAACATTTTCCACATGAACTCCCGCTCAAACACAGGATCTGCCATCGAAGAAATGGTCGCGACGCGCGTTTTCCCCAGAATAATCTCTGGCAACGATTGAATTTCTGCGTCGTCTGGCGACTCAAACGCCCTACCGCCTGAGTCGCGCGCGAGTGTCTCCAAAAGCGGCATGTTTTTCTGGGGTTTCTCACGCTCCACGTCAGAAAGAACGATCTCGACGCGACGCGCCAAACGCTCCTCACTCTGCGGAATCGGCAGCTCAATCCGCAGCGTCCCCTCCAAAATCGTCGAGAAACTTCCCACAAACGTTCCTGGCTGCTCGGGTTCCGCCGCCAATTTCACGCTCTGAATCCTGCCGTCCGGCAAGAAAACTTCTGCCTCGACAGCCGTTGCGGAGAGAGGCGCCAACTGAGCGTCAAAGAGTTGCGCACGAATGTCGATAGAATCGCCCGGCGCGAAGGAATCCTTCGTGAGCATCAGCCTGCCGCGCGTCGATTGCTGCGCCATTCGCCCTTGCGCGACATATCGAACAATTTGAGTATAAAATCTCACGAAATAATCAGGATTCAAAGTCCTCAAGCGCCAAAATTCCCCGGTTCCGAAATACAAAATTCTTCCTGATCCATAAAATTGGGACGCAATGAGGATCGGCTTTTGATCCCCATTTTTCGCACGAGGGTTGGAGAAATACGCCAATGCAGTCGCGCCCGGCTTGAGATTTTTCGTTGGAAAATATCCATAAACGCCCTCAAACTCGTCCCACGCACGAACGCTTTCCGAGAGCGAGTCGCCCAAACGAAGGAACTCCGCCTCGACGCCCTCGCGAGAGAAATCGAGCGCCCACGCGCGTTCCGCCAAATACGTATTCTGGCGCGCAGCCGAAAAACGTTTTTGAAATTCAACAGGATAAAACGCCCGAATTCGCTCGAAATTCGGATCCTCAATCCACCCTCCGACCGATTCCCCCATATAAACGGGCCCCGCGATCAAAAGCAGCCCGCCCGCCTGTCGCACTAGCCACTCGTCCAACCACTCGACCTGCGCGGGAGAAAGACGCTGCCAATCAGGATCAATCGCAAGAATGCAATCGTACGAAAAAAGCTCCTCACGCGTCTGAGGGAATTCGACCAGCATTTTGTCCCCCTCTTGCGATGCTCCGGGACGCGCACTTTGCAAAAGAACGTGAGATTCAATCGTTTTGTCGCGATAAAACGCAGCGAGCAAAAATTGGTACTCGCGCGTCGGTCCTCCGGCACAAATAAGGGCGCGCAATTTTCGATCGATAATTTCGACCTCCGCCACCCGGGCATTGTCACTCGTGATTCGCTCCCCAAGAACGGGCACGACGCGCATGAGATACGCGAATTTTCCCTCTCCGGGCGGCTCTATCTCGAATCGAACCGGGACGACACGCCCCTCCTCGCCCAGAAGAATCTCCTGAGTTTGAAGGAGCGTACTCTCTCCGAGGGAGTTCTCGGCGGACTCCGGCGTCCAATTCTCCGACTGCGGGAGCAAATGCAGCTCCACGCGCACCATTTTGACGCGCCCCGCGCTTACGCGCACTCTGGAGTTTTCGGAAGAATTTGATTCTTGCTCCATTTTATCTTCCGAAATTCCTCCAAAACCAACGCCTTGGACGAGTCCCGTGATAAAAAATGGATCATGCGGTTGGACGCGGACGGGCGCCTCCATTTCGTACAAACGATAATTTTCGAGGGGGGATGCCGACCCTATGCCGATGGAGTAGATCGGGACGCCCATTTTTTGAGCAGAACGCGCCGCCGCGCTTGGCTCGCCCCCCTGATTTTGTGCGCCATCCGTACATAAAACGACCGCCGCCAAGGGTGCGTCGGGAGGCTGCGTGTTGAGCCATGCGCGAATGGCGTCCGACGGCGCGGATCGTGTCCCCTGCGGCTGCTCGAGTGTCCTTCGCAGAGCCTCTCGTTTCGCGAGTTCGGCATCCACTTCGCTCGTGTTTTCGCCACTTTTCTCGCCAGACCAACTCTTCATCGGAAACATTTGGAGCTTTCGCGCCTCATCGTCGAATCCCACGAAAATGAGGTCGTGTTTTTCGTTCATTTTTTTCAAAAGTGGCGAATCGAAAAGCAATTTTGTCGCGGCGGCACTCCTCTGCGGAGCCGTTGGCGCATCGGACTCCGGGAGAGTCATACTTTGGCTCACGTCCACAAAAATGGCAACTTGTGAATTTTGTTTCGTTTGTCGCTCCGTACGCCATTGAGGCTCAAGATAAATGACAAAGAGGACAAAAATAGCGCCCATTCGAAGTGCCGGGAGGAGCCAACGCCAGAGTGTGCGAAGCTCGCGACCATCGTAACGATAAATGCGAAGCACGATCCACCACGCCGCCAAGAGCGCGAGAATCGGCAAAATCCAATCCGCATTCCCTTCGATTCTTCCCCATTGGAAAACGATTTTTTCGTCCATATTCATTTCGCGCCTCCCTGAGTCGATTTTCGAGGTCGTGACCCTGTGCTTAATTCAATGTTTTTCAAATGATAACTAGCGCTCGTTGCCAAAAGCATCTCCAAAAGAAGCCAAAGGGCCAAGAGGTACAATAGCCAGTCGGACAAGCGAAAACCCGGATCAACGTCCGTCCCCAAGCGGAAGTCTGCCGAGGAGAAGAATTCGTACGCGGCAGTTTTTAAGGATTGCGCCAATTCTTCACTCGAGATTTTCGCCACGTCCCCCTCCTTCGCGTCGACGTTTATGGCAAAAAAGCGCTTCGGATACGCATTCTTTTTGGGCACCATCTCGGCAGAATACACACCAGGCGTCGCGATCCACTCTGACTCGGCGAGAAGTTGCCCATTTTTTTGCGGAACGGATTGAATCGTACGCAAAGGCTCGCCCTCCGGCGTTAAAAATCGAACTTCGGGAGAAAATTCTTCCGGAGAATATTCAAACGAAATCTTTTCCCCTACACAAAGTGTCTCTTCGGAGTGGCGCGAGCTTGCCAAATACGCCTGAAGCTGAAGGAGCATGACGACATAGGATGGGTTGCCCCGCGACCAATTATTCCACGAGGAATCGACCGACGTGAGGAACAAAATCACCCACCCTCTGCCGTAGCGCTTCTCCAAAACGAGCGGAGCGTTGTTTCGAAGCGCCGCAATAATCCGCACGTCTGCGGAACCCGACTCGTGATCCAATTCCCCCCCGGCTGCATTCGAGGCGGAGCGCCGTTGCGCCGACGAAACGTCGTCCTCCATCGGAATGAGATTCTCCAACGACTCGTCCTCAAGAGAATAATATTGCGCAATATTCACGGAATTAAGCAGCGCGCTCGTTTTCCCTGAGAATATACGAAAGATGGGGTGTTCCGACACGCGAACGTCGGGGATTTTTTGCAAATAATCGACCGCCAAATCCGTCGGCTGACGCAAAAGCGCGGGAAAAAAACCTTTCCCTTCACGATACCATTTTTGAGCGAAAATCGGATCCGTATTTTGTCCCGCAAAAATGCAGACGCCGCCGCCGTTTTGCAAAAACTCTTCGAGTGCCGCGACACCCTGAGGGTCCAACGTCGCAACGTCCGCCAGATAAATCACACTAAAATCATCCAGTGGGTTGGTGGCAAGGAATCTCGGCGACTCGATGCGAATCGAAAGACCCGTATTCACGCTTCCGCCGGGGGAAAGCGCCGTTGCCAACGTTCGAGCGGGGGACTTGGCGTCCAATGCGGAGGTGGATTCAATCACGAGGACAGATTCGAACGCAGGAAAATCGACGGACGCGCACACATAATTGTCGTCCATCACGGCGTCAGGATCCAAGGCGGCAGCAATCGTGTGGGAGCCAGCCAGAGGAAATCGCACCGCGAATCGTTCCGACACGACGCCGCCGGGCGGAATCTCGGGAATTCGTATCGCGGGGAGCGTTTGCGACTCGCCATTTGCGCGCGTTTCGGGATGAACTACGACGTTTGTGGCGGGTGTGTCGCCAAAATTCCTCACGTCCACACTCATAAAAAGGGGCGTCCCTGCCGCGCGAGTCCCCGCCATCGGTACGAGATTCGAAATTGCAAGATTCGGACGCTCCACGTTGGCGCAGTCGATAAGCCGAACGGGGACGCCTTTCTCCTTCAACTCCTCCAAACGCCGCGACAAGTCGGAATTCTCGAACCAGTCGCGCTTTCGAAAATCCGACAAGACGTACACAATTCTGTTTTCATCGTCCGTCTCGGGGGCAATCTCCTCCACGGCGTTCAATCCTGCGGTGGGACCCGCGCTCTCGTGGCTGGGTTCGAACGTGCCCAAAATGGAACGAACTTGTTGTACGAAATTGGAGTCAATCCTTTGCGCTTGGAAGTCGGGTCGAATGTGTGCCGGTCGGGCTTGGGAGGTTCGAAGGAGCGTGAATTGCTGCGCGACGGGGAGTTGCGCCGACTCCTCCGCAAATTGGGTGAGAACGTTTTTCGCCGTTTGAAACACACTTTTTTCGCCGTCCGTGTCCCCCATGGAGAAGCTGTCGTCGAGGACGAAAATGTGATGCGTCTTGATTCCTCCCGCAAGCGCGCCGAGGCGATTTTTAAGGACGGGCTGCGCCACGAGAAGCACCATGAGCGCAACTGCCGCAAGGCGCATGAGGAGGAGAAGCAACTCCTTCATACGCACGCGCGTCCGATGGCGCTTGAATGCGGCAAGGAGAAACTCCATGGCTCCCCATTCGATACGCCGACGGCGAAGCAAATTGATGAGATGGATCAGGAGTGGTGCTGCTAAAAATAAAAGCCCCCACAGGAGTGTCGGATGTGTGAACATGCGGTACGTTTATCTCGTGTATATGTCGATGTTTGTATTTTGATTAATGTTTCATGCGACGCTGAAGGAGCTGGTTGAGCGTTCGATCGAACGGGTCGCTCGTTCGAACCAACGAATAGTCGATATGCAGCTGGGCGCAGCCGCGACGAATTTCAACCAAATATTCGTTCAAAATCTCGAGATACGCCTCGCGCAGCGCTCGAGGATTGCAACGCAAGCGCCCCATTTCCTCGAGACCCTCAAATTGAGAGGGACCGTCGAACGTGAAATCGAGTTCGTCATCGTGCAAAATATGAAAAACAATCACATCGTGCCCCGAGGCGCAGAGGCGTTTGAGTCCCTTCCAAAGTTCCTCTCGTGGAGTGAAAAGGTCGGAGAAAAGGATCATCATTCCTCGTCGAGGGAAAATTTCCGCCACGCGCTCCAACATGGTGTCCATGCGCGTTTTGCGACGCGGCACATCAACATCGAGCGCTTGAATTATGGAATTCAGATGATTTCGACTCATTTTTTGAGGGACGGTACATTGAATTTCATCGTCGAAGGAGATTGCCCCTGCGGAGTCCTGCTGGCGGAGGAGGAGGTAGGCGATCGAGACGGCGAGCGTCGCGGCGTAGTCGTATTTCGACATTCCGCTCCCGCGCCCTCCGTAGAGCATACTCTCGGAGACGTCCACAAGGAGCGAGGCGCGCAAATTCGTCTCGTCTTCGAATTGCTTGACGTAATATTTATCCTGCTTTCCCCAAACCTTCCAATCGATTCGGCGCAAATCGTCCCCGCGCGCATACTCACGATGCTGGCGGAACTCAAGCGACTGCCCGAAAAACGGGCTTTTATGACGTCCAGAGAGCATCCCCTCCACAAGCGTGCGGGCACGAAGCTCCAATCGACGAATGGTTTTGAGCGATTCTGGCTGAAAAATTTTATTCATATCCCCAACGAGGCGCACCTCTTTCTCTTCATATTAATTCTACTTTATAATTCGACTTTCACGACGTTTCTCGAGCCACGGCGCGCACAAAAGCGGACGGCTTCACGCGAACATTCTCTTCAAACGCGGGTGCTGGAGAAGCTCTTCCTCTCTCGCGGGCGTTTCTTCCAGGAGACGTGCAATAATGCTGTCGGTCGTCATTCCGTCGCTCTCGGCAGCAAAATTGAGCATGATTCGGTGGCGCAAAACGGGTTTCGCCAGCGCCTGAATGTCCTCGACGGAGACGTGCGAATTCCCATTGAAGAGTGCGCGTGCTTTCGCGCCGAGCAAGAGGAATTGCACGGCTCGAGGTCCCGCGCCCCACGACAAATTTTCGGTCGTAAAATCAGGGACGCCCTCTTCTCCCACACGCGTCTGACGCACGAGCGCAAGAGCGTATCGGATGAGGTGGTCGGAGATCGGCGTTTCGCGCACGAGTTTTTGAATTTCGAGGATTTCTTCTTTGCTCAAGACGGGTTCGATTTTATCCTCCATCGTCGTTGTCGTGCGACGCGCGACCTCAAACTCCTCCGAAAAGGAGGGATAATTGACGAGAATCTTAAACATAAATCGATCCTGCTGCGCCTCGGGGAGGGAGTAAGTCCCCTCCTGCTCGATCGGGTTTTGTGTCGCGAGGACGAAAAACGGTGTGGGGAGAGCGTGGCGCACGCGCCCAACAGAAACTTGTCGTTCTTGCATCGCCTCGAGGAGTGCCGCCTGAGTTTTGGGGGGCGTTCGGTTGATTTCGTCCGCTAAAACCACGTTGGCAAACAAAGGTCCTTCGATGAAACGATAATCACGTTTCCCCGTGCCGCGATCCTCCTCAATGATGTCGGTTCCCGTGATATCCCCCGGCATCAAGTCGGGAGTGAATTGAATCCTGCTGAAGGACAAATTCAACGTTCTGCTCAGCGTGCTGATGAGGAGCGTCTTCGCCAAACCTGGAGCACCCTCCAAAATCGCATGGGCTTGGCAAAAAAGAGCAATAAGAAGCTCTTCGATCACTTCGTTCTGCCCGACAATCACTTGCGCCAGTTGTTCTTGAATCTTCTCGCGCGCGGTATGAAGCGCTTTGGTATCCATATTTTGAATCCTTTGTAATTGAAAAAATTTTCTATCGTTGGAAAATGGGCAAATTGCTATTCTCGAGTTGAAGAATAATCAAATTTGTTGCAGTCGTATAAACTTCGCCCACGAAACCTTGCGTCCATGCGCCAGACGCCCCGGCTTCGCCCACGAGTTTTCGCGCCAGGGCAGAGTAGTATTTTCGCCACTCCTCGCCACCCTGGCGATACATCACTTGTGCGTAATAAAAATGTCCGTAGTGCCAAAAACCCGCGCCGGAATTGTTGATGTCCCCGAGCGTTTGTTTGGTAAAATTGAGCATACGCGGAACGTATTTATCATCGTAATCGCCCGCGTTGTAGAGGCACGCAATTGCGGCTGCCGTGATTGGTGGACGACCGGGACCGCCTTGGATGGAGTATTGCACTCCTCCGTCCGGATTGGTGCAGCGATGAATATACGCCACGGCTTTATCGATCGTCTCTTTCGGTACGGGAATTCCTGCGTTTCGACAGGCGCGGAGACCTTGGACTTGCGTAATTGTGGTGGAACCCTCGTCAAAATCGCTGCCATCTTTCGCGCTCACGTAGCCCCAGCCACCAGCAGAGGTTTGCGCTTGAGAAGTGAAACGAACGGCACGAACGAGAACATCCGTGATTTGTTCGCGACGCTCCAAGTCTTCTTCCTCTCCGAGAATTTGCGCGAGGGCGAGCATGGCGTAGCCGTGTCCATAGGTATAAACGCTGTCGCTCTGGGAGCCGATAAGACCATTGGGACGCGACTGCGCGAGGAGAAAATCGACGCCACGACGAATCGCGGGAGCGTATTTTCCCTGCATTGTGGTGGAGCCTTCCGCCGTGAGAGCAACGACGCAAAGCGCCGTCATTGCGGTGGGATATTGCCCCCCGGTGGCGGTCCAGCGCCCGGATCGCGACTGCTGGAGTGCAAGCCAATCCAAACCCTTCGAAATGCAGGCTTGAATCTTCAAGCGCTCCTCTTCTTTCATTGCCACCTTCTCCTGTGCAATCGTCGAAGCGAGCGGGTTGAAGAACGCTCCGAAAATCAAAAGGCACCAAACGAGACGTGCAAAAACGTTTCTCATGCAGCATCCTCCTTGGGCGTCACGCTTGCTGCGCCACTCGCATTTTCGCCAGGATTCTCGGCGTTGCTCTCGCCATCCTTCTCTTTCTCACCTTCAAAAAGTCCGTAGGAACTCTCCAACACCCTGATTTCCTCCTCTTCCTTCTTAATGAATCGGTCGAAACTCTGGATATTTTTCTTGAATCCCGCCGCTCTCTCTTGATGCTCTTGGATTTGAGGCTTTGTCGGATCTTTGATCGCTTCGAAACGCTGATTTTCCTCGTCGAGCGCTTTTTGGATGCCGTTTCTATAGCGCACACGATTCTCGAGTTCCCTCTTTCTTCGCCGAATTTCCTCCGAAACATCGGGTCGCACGGTTTTGGGCTTGCTCCCCTCCGTATACGGCTCGTCACGCGCTTCGAAAGTCCACGTTTTGGAACCCAAATTCACGATGAGTGTGTCCTCGAGAGGTTTTCCCTCCAGCTCGACGGACGAAATGTTCTCGTCCTTGATAAAATCGAAAAACAGGTCGCCAGTGCGCGTGTCGTACAATTTTACGACGCAAACGTCCTTATCTTCCATTCGATTCGCGGGGAAGGTTTTTCGATAAGCGAAACCCCAAATGGGGAGTTTTCGTGGAATGTACGACATATAATACCCATTCGCCTCGTATAAAGGCTCTTTCCACATGGGCTGTAGGTTCGCGTCGAGTCGATAAACCAACGCCCCCAACGCTCTTTGAGAGGAGATGGCATAGAGTTCGGAAATATGAACGGATTCATCCTCCGTAAAGTCTTCAGCCTCGTCTTCCTCTGGCACGTCAAACAACTCGTCGTCCGAGCCGTCAGCGTCAATATCATCCGCCTCATCCGCCTCATCAGCATCCTCAGCATCATCAGCATCGTTGGACTCATCGGACTCATCCCCCTCATCTTTTTCCTCTGCGACCTCGGCTTCTTGCGCTCTTTCCGCAGCACGAGCGGCTTCAAACTCCATATGCTCGGGATCCTTCGCGAGAACGACAAGGAAACTGTCGTCTTCCATGAGGCGAATCTCGAGGATGGACAAGTGTCGGATTTTGGGGCACTTTTCGAGCCTTTGGCTGAGTTCTGGAGGAAGGAGGACGGGGGACTTGGCACGTTTGCCCGTTTCAAAGTCGATCGTCTCCATTTCGCACAAATTATTGAGCAAATAGAGACGCTTCCCCACCTCGTCGAGCGAATAGGAGAGATACGTTCTCCCTTGCTGTCGGCGTCGTTTTTCCCTCTCTTTCGCGAGCTTCTCGTACTCCTCCGCCCCCTCATCGAGCGGCTCCTCCGGAATCACGAAGTAGCTCCAGACGAGTTTCTCAGAGCGGAAATCGACAAGTGCAAAACCAAGGTGGGAGAAAAAGAAGAGCATTTTCCCCTCTTTTTGGGAAATCAAAACACCCTCTGGCAAAAGGAACGTTTTTTCTTTAACTCCGTCCGACGCGCGAAAGAGATTTATGCGACGCAAAGTCTCTTTATTGGGCAACTTCAAAAGTGCCTCGCGAAACTCCTCTGGCAAAGACGCACCTTTTTCTGCGAGTTGAGCGTTTTCTCCTCCCTCCTCGACTTCCTCTGCTTCTTCAGCGAGGGTCTCGAGAAATTGCACAACGTCGCTCAGCGGAATATCCTCAACGAAATAGAATTTCTTTCCGAACGAAAAATCATCCATTTCGGTCGATGAGTAAAACTCTGGAACGTCCTCGTGGTAGACTCCGCCATACACATACCTGCCGTCTGCACCCAAGTATTCATAGAAACTCGAGGGTTCCTTCCACTCGAGTCTGCCCGAGAGAATGTCAAGAGACGAAATCATGCTGCCTCTCCCCACTTTCTCCAGATACAAATGTTGGCGACCTGCACCGCGAAATACGGCCTTGGTATCCCAAGAAAATTGGTTGAAAAAAGGAATCGCCATCTTTCGAACATTCTCGACCACTGGCGCGAGAATCGGATGGATTTTTTCCTCTCCGGGATATATTTTGGTTTCCCACAGCGCCGCAGAATGCGTGACGCTTGTGAGCAACCGCATATTCGCCTGAAAGAAGTTGTATCCATTGCCCACTCGATCTATGATCGAATTCGAAAAACCATCCTCAAAAAAAGAGCCAAAGTGAGGAGACGTCCACTCCAAACTTCCCCACTCATCCTCGCACACGAGCGCGTGACCACCAGCAAGTGTTCGAAAACGCCCCATAGCATTTTTTCGATCAACGATAATGTTGGCGTTGGTCGAAAAGTGCCTACGTGAGAACGGAACGGAAGTCAACTCTTTCCCCCTGTTTGGCTCGAGAGATGTGCCGCTTGTCACAATCCCCTGTTCGGCATAGGTCTCTTTTTCTTCTTTGAAGACGAAACTGCCGCTCTTCCACTCATCCGCGCGCTCCATCGCCAAGCGGACTTTATCCCCTTCGGGTCGCGCCTGCCACCATTGTTTGGGAGTTTTGCCCTCCAAGCAAGGAAGATTGGGGGTGTTCTCATGCAAGAATTCGAGGTACGGAATCGCTTTCTCTGCCTCGCCACAACGCACGAACATCAAAACGATCTCAGCCGCTGCTGAAGGGAGATCGTCGGAATTTTTCGCCTTTGCGAGGAGATTCAACTCCAAAAGCGGAGCGAATTTCATCTTCCAAAGGATGCTCTCCGCCGCCTCTTGCGCCACCGCCGCCTCTGGAAAGATGCGGAACATCGTGAAAAGCTCGCGATACTTCACGAAAAGGTCGAATCCGTCCAGATATACTGGCGCCTCGACGATAACCTCTGAGGGAGCGTCCCCCTCCTCTGGCGTGGCGTTTGGTTCCGAGTCCGCCAGCGTGCCTTGTTCGGCTTCGGAAGGATCTGTCTTTGATTCGCGCAAAACTTCTTCAAAAGCGCGCGTTTTTGCGCCGAGTGCCTCGAGACGCCGTTGCATGACACCCAGAAGGAGATTCTTCGCCTCTGCGTTTCTCGAAATATGCTCCACGCAAAACGAAAACCAGAGAGTGAGCGAGTATTTCACCTCACCCTCGCCAGCCTCTGGCACAGGTCTCTCGCTCGCCACGCACTTCGGAAGCTCAAAAAGGAGGTCGTGTCGTGGTTGTTTCTTCTGCGGAAGCGCGTCGATATACACCAACAGCGCCTCGCACTCGCGCGCGGCTTGGATCCACTCCTTCTTTTCCATGTGCGCGTGGATCAAAAACTGTCGGAATTCGAGATTTTGCTCTGGATTCTCAAGAAGGGCAAGGGCTTCATCCTTCATGCCGAAGAAGAAGTCGAAATCCTTGCGTACTCCCTCCAAAATCGCGCTGCGTAAAAGAGGTCGCGCAAAGTCGCCAGACTGTTTCAAAAGCGTGATCGTCCGACCCCAATCCTCTTTCTCCCACGCAATCATCGCCTCGATCAGCGTCGCCTCCAACGAATCGGGATCCTTTTCTCTCAAATCCTTCACGAACGCTTCGGCATGGTCCCTCTGAATGTACGCTGTGAGTTCCATTCCGTTTTGCGAAAGAATAAAATCTCCAGCGGGGAAAAGGTCGCCAAGATCCGTTTTTTCACGATTCGGAACAAATTGCTCCACCACTATTTCTATCGCCGAGTCTTCGGAAGTGCCTTCGTTATTGTCGCTATTATTGCTATTGTTGCTCTCGCCCCCCTCCGCGCTCTCTGCGTTCTTGAAACGAATCGCGCCGACGCCCTCGGTACCATCTTCGAGAGCGATAGGGAGGATGATTCTATTCTCGGTGCAAAAACCATTGCCGCGGGGCGAGATGGAGGGTCTCTCACGGAGTTGAGATAGCCCGTCTTGCTCAAATTTGAACACCCCCACTTCGTAAGGCGTGATTTGAATCAATTTCCCATCCAGGATACCGCAGAAGGAGAACCCTTGCCCCGAGTATGGGAACTTTTTGCCTGTCGCCAAATCGAGACAGCAATTCCCCGTTCCTGTGCGAAAAAGGACTTTCTTGTCATAAATAATCGGCGTGGGATCCACCAGACGCGCAGGGAGCGCCCCATACATTAATCCATAGGGGTCGGAATAGCGATTCTCATCCTCTCGCGCGGCGGCGTAGGCGTTGCCCCAAAGGATGGCGCGAGACGCAATATCCAACGCCACGACGCAATTGTTCGGCGTGTGGCACACGAGGATGCCGTCCGCAAAAACGGGCGAAAACGACGGAGTTTGCGAAGGAGGAAGTTTCTCCGAAATCACGCACAATTGCTGCTTCCATTTCACGGAACCATTGGTGGAATCAATCGCGAAGAGATAAATCCCACCAGCCTGCTCGCCCATAATATAAAGCTCGTTCGCAATGGGAAGCGGGGCGCCGCAAAAACGCACTCCCGACTCTGGAAGATTCCAACGCGCCTCCAACCCTCCGATGTGCCAAACGAGTTTCCCTGTTTGAATATCATACGCCGCAAGACGATTGGGAATCGCCAGAGATTCCTCCGACGCAGCGCCTCTCCTCTTTTTGCGGGCGGCGTTCCCACCACCCCTTATAAGGAACGGCTCGCGCGGATTGAGAATCGGGTCGAGCGTGTCTTCAATGCAAAAAACCAACTTGCCGTCGCTTGCGAGGTCGCCATAGGGACCATCTCCCCAAACTCGACGATTCAAAACCGCCGCCATCAAATTAATCGAGGGACCGTCGGACATGTAATAATTGCCAAGGATTTTGGCAGAATTCGCCGCCAAAATCGACTTCATCTCGGAATAGTCCGCCGAAGGGACTTCCCACAGACGCTTACCCGTGCGCAAATCAATTGCCGTGAGATTCCACACCGTGCGCATAAGGACGATATCCCCGCACACGATCGGGCGCATGAGGAAGAATTTGTTGGACATAGCCATTTTTTCGCGCAGGAGATACAGGAGCGCCATCCCCTCCGAGTCGTCGATGAGAGGGAGCCTCCAACACGGCACAAGAACGGGGAGCGACGCGTTTCGAACCCCGCCACTTCGCGCCCAATTTCCACGAAAAATGAGCCAACTTCGGAACTGCTCGGGCAATTTCACCCCCTCAGGAAACGTTTGCTCCAACCACGCACACACGCCGTCGGCAGAGAGGCGCGCGCCGCGTTTTTGAAGGACGTCGACGAGTTTTTCGCCGCCAACCTCGACTTTTTTCCACCCGGCATCCGCCCAATTCGCCTCCTTGAGAACTTCCTCAGCGCGGTCGGGGACGCCACCTTGAAGATAGGAAGTCGCCAAAAGGAGCGTGAGAAGCGGATCGAATTTCTCGCGCGCAACCTTGTTGTCGTACAATTTTTGGAACATCATGGCAGCGGGGAGCGGGTAGCCGCAATCCAAAAGATGCAGCCCCGAAATGAGCGCCGCCTCGCGCCCGGCGTTGGTGTAGAAGTACCGCGATGCAATCATCGCGATCGCCTCGGCATCCCCCGCGCGCACCGCTGCGTCGAGTTTTTGCCGCGCAGGGATTCCGTGTTCGATCTCATAAACCTCCATCGCCTTTGGGGGGAGCTTCTCGAGCAGTTGTTCCGCCTCCAAGCGCATACTTCGAAAGACCCCACCCTCTCCCAAAGGGATGAGAAAATCGCTCTCCGCGTCCAAAATCTCGCCGATCTGCTGGAGGGATTCGGAATAACGCTCCATTTCGATCAACTTTTGCGCGTCCGAAATGCTTTTTTGCAGCTCACGATCTGGCGGCGGAAACGCAGTGGTCATTTCTTCTGCGTCTTCATCATCGATTTCCTCCGAAACCTGAACTTCTTCGAGTCGTATCCTCTGCGCTTGGACGCACTCCCCCAAAAAACAGAGCGTGCAGAAAAAACAAGACGCAAACGCCCCAAAGAGCATGGCACTAAAAAAGAAGTCCCCGCTTAATATTCGAATCCGGCTCATGGTACAAATCAGTCTTTCTATATTGGCACCCAAATGAATTTAGCTTCCACAAAAACTCGCGCCCTGCAAGTCGTGGCGCATGGCTCCAACAGAGAATTATCTGTCGAAATTTCTCATGGAATCATAACGAGACCCACACACTATAATCATACCAGATTTTAAAGAGGGAATCAAGTAACCATTAGGTAAGTTTTGCGGTTTTCTTGAAAAAAACGGGGCAAAAGATAGGAAGATAGCGGAAATAGGGGATTTTTAGGGATTCACAACGATTTCGATTCGATAGTTTCTCGCCGCACCCTGCTCCGTACCGCTCGAGACACGTGGAGAGGAAACGCCGCACCCTTCCACTCGGAGGGCTTCCGCCGGGAAGATATTTTCCTGAGTGAAAATAGCATAAACCATCTCCGCCTGCGCCATGCTTTGATCCATCGGCGAGGCGAAGCGCGCGCCCGTCTTGCGGAATGAGCTGACGTGCCCCTCGATACGCACTTTTGCGCCGGGATACTGGGTTGCAACAGCGTGTCCCGTTTTGCGAAGAAGCTCCAATCCTTGAGGCGTGAACGTGCTCCCTTCCGCGTCAAAGAGCGAGTCGCACCCAAGCTCGATACGGATTTGACCATTCTCGACGGTCGCAACAGTGCCGGGAATTGCTGGCGGCGTGAGATCGCTCCCCGCGCTTGTGTTGGAGAGAATATCAACCCCCTCTTGGCGCTCTGCGACTTTCGAGAGTTCGCCCACACGCCGATCGAGAAGTTCCTTTTCTTGAGTAATATTCGCGAGTTGATCGGAGGTGTCTTTGAGTTGCCGTTTGAGTGCGATGCTCTCCTGCTCCAAGATTTGGATTTTCTGCTGGCTTGCCGCAATTTCATGCGTCTGACGTCGATTTCGCTCAACAACTTCGTTATATCGACTCTGGTAGGAATCGCGTTCGTTGGCAAGCCGCGTTTTGTCCTTTTGCAAATCGGAGATACGTCCCTGCTGAGTGAGAGGGTCGTTCGCGCAACCCACCCCCAGCAAAAAACAAAGGAGGAGAGCTGTCGCTATATGATGTCTCGATTTTCGCATATTTGAACTCATCGCTTATATACACATCGTATTTTATAATACTTCTCGTTGAAACTTCCGATTCCGTCCGCCGTTGGGTCGCCACTGCTGGAGCCGGGGCATAGTCTCCAGAACTGACCTCAAGACGATCCACCTTTGTGGTCATTATACACAAAACAAAAAACCAACGCAAGAGCAATTCACACCTCTTTTTCCAGATTCTCAGAAATGAGGTGTTTTTCCATCAAGCCGCCACGTTTTGAAAGAATAAGAGAGAAAAAACGGGCAGAAACCTTTCAATTCCCGCCCGTTCGTACCCGTTCGTGTGCGACTAACGATTATTCATGCTTCAAGCTGGAGAGCTGCTTGTAATAATCGTAACGCTCCGTGATATCTTCCTGCCCCTCTTGGAGAAGCTCCTCGGTCTGAGCCGCATCGTTCAGGAGCTTCAGACTCTTGTAACGATTTTGCTTGAGCGCGAATTCCTTGAACTCACCCTCAGGCGCTCGGGAATCGAGAGAGAACGGAACCTCTTTCGACGGATCGTAGTGATAGAGCGGCCAATATCCGCATTTCACGGCTTCCTTCTGCAGTTCCAACCCCTTGATCATGTCGATGCCGTGGTTGATGCAGTGCGAGTAGGCAATGATAAGCGAAGGACCGTCGTGCGCTTCCGCCTCCAAGATCGTCTTGAGAGCGTGCATCGGGTTCGCGCCAATCGAAATCTGTCCAACATAAACGTTTCCATAGGAGGCAGCCATCATGCCAAGGTCCTTTTTACGAGAACGCTTGCCCGCTGCGGCAAATTTGGCAACGCTTCCACGCGGCGTGGATTTGGACGCCTGCCCACCCGTGTTGGAGTAGACCTCGGTGTCGAGAACGAGAACGTTGATGTTTCGCCCACTTGCCATGACGTGATCCAAACCGCCGTAGCCAATGTCGTACGCCCAACCGTCGCCACCGAAGCACCAAACGCTTCGTTTGACGAGGTAGCTTGCCGACGCCACAAGCGCCTTGGCTTTGGGACAATCCGCCCCTTCGATTTTCTCCAACAACTTGGCGACGTTCGCGCGCTGCTCGGAGATTTCTCCCTCGGTCTTCTGGGGGTTGTTCAGGATAGCATCGACCAGCTCCTGCCCAACGTGCTCCGCCATGCCGACCAAAAGCTCTTTGGCGTAGGAATTCTGCTGATCAACAGCGACACGCATACCAAGCCCGAACTCCGCATTGTCCTCGAAGAGGGAATTCGACCATGCGGGACCACGCCCGTCGGCATTCTTGCAATACGGCGTGCTGGGGAGGTTGCCGCCATAAATGGACGAACAGCCCGTCGCGTTGGCGACCAACATGCGATCTCCGAAGAGTTGCGTAACGAGTTTGATGTAGGGCGTTTCGCCGCAGCCCGCACAAGCACCAGAGAACTCAAAGAGCGGCAGAAGTAGTTGCGAACCTTTCACGGTGCCAACACTCACCTTCGAGCGATCGAAGTTCGGGAGGCTGTGGAAGAACTCGTAGTTCGCCTTTTCCTCGTCGATCACGTCCAGCTTGTGGACCATGTTGATCGCTTTCTTGCCCTCTTCCGTCTTGCTCTTGGCGGGGCAGTTGTTGACGCACAGTCCGCAGCCGGTGCAATCTTCGGGATAGCACTGGATGGTAGCGCGCATTCCTGCGAATTCCTTGCCCTTAGCGGGAGCGGATTTGAAGGTCGCGGGCGCACCCTCGAGCGCGGACTCTTCGTACACCTTCAGACGAATCGCGGCGTGTGGGCACACGAGCGAGCAAAGACCGCACTGAATGCACGTGTCGGGGTCCCAAACCGGGATGCTCAACGCGATTGAGCGCTTCTCGTACTGCGTCGTTGCGGAGGGGAAGGTTCCGTCGCAAGTCGGCGCCATGTCTTTCACGGTCAGTTCTTCGCCTTTGCCTTCCATGATTTTGCCCAAAACGTCCGTGACGAACGGGCTGGCTTCGCCAATGACACCCGCGCGACGCTCGAAGCTCGACGTGATTTCGGAGGGAACTTTCACTTCCTGAAGACCAGCAAGCGAAGCGTCGACTGCCGCCCAGTTCTTCTCCACGACTTCCTGACCCTTTTTAGCGTACGTTTTCTGAATCGCGCCCTTAATGTAGCCGATTGAGGTGTCGGCATCCAAGCCACCAACGTTCGCCAGCGCGAAGAAGCAGGTCTGGAGAATGGTATTCGTGCGGCGCCCCATCCCGGTTTTCTCCGCAATCGTGTTCGCGTCGATGATGAAGAGACGAATCTCTTTCTCAATCAGGTCTTTCTGGACGCTGCGGGGCAAATGGTTCCACACTTCGTCCGGACCATAAGGACAATTGACCAGGAAGGTCGCGTTCTTCTCCGCCTTGGAGAGCATGTCGACCTGGCTGATGAACTCCCACTGGTGGCAGGCGACAAAGTTCGCGCTATGGACAAGGTACGAACCCAAAATCGGATTGGGACTGAATCGAAGGTGCGACTTCGTGACAGAGCCAGCCTTCTTCGAGTCGTACTCAAAATAGCCTTGCGCGTAGAGGTTGGTGTTGTTCGAAACGATTTTCACGGAGTTCTTATTCGCACCGACCGTTCCGTCCGAACCGAGACCAAAGAAGAGCGCGCGCGTGATTTCCGGCCCCTCCGTGCTCCACGTGGGATCATAATCCAAACTCAAGTGCGTGAGATCGTCTTTGATACCAATCGTGAAGTGCTTTTTGGGTGCCGGCTTCGCCATCTCGTCAATGACGGCTTTCGCCATAGCGGGCGTGAATTCTTTACTCGAAAGACCATAGCGACCACCAATGACCTTGATGTTCGACATTTCCAACTCGTTGAGCGCCGCAACGACGTCCTGGTACAAAGGCTCGCCCATCGCGCCAGGCTCCTTCGTGCGATCCAAAACGGCAATAATCTGCGTCGTCTCGGGCAGTGCCGCTTTGAGCGCGTTCATGTCGAAAGGACGATAGAGACGGACTTTGACCAAGCCGACTTTTTCGCCAGCCGCAGTCAATTTCGCAACCGCTTCTTCCGTGACGCCACAAGCGCTGCTCATCGCAATGACGACGCGCTGCGCATCGGGAGCGCCTACATAATCGAAGAGGTGGTACTGCCGACCCGTGATCGAGGCGAATTTGTCCATCGTCTCCTGCACGATAGCAGGCGTGGCAGCGTAATAAGAATTGCTCGACTCGCGAGCTTGGAAGAAGACGTCGGGGTTCTGCGCCGTACCACGAATGAACGGACGGTCGGGATTCAACGCACGCTCGCGATACTCCTTGACCAAAGCGGGATCAATCATCTGGGCAATTTCGTCGTCCGACATTTGATCCATCGAGTTGATTTCGTGCGAGATGCGGAAGCCATCATAGAAGTGGAGGAACGGAACGCGCGCCTTCATGGTGGCGGCATGGGCAATCATCGCCATGTCTTGAGCTTCCTGCACGGAACCACTCACGAGCATCGCCCAACCGGTGGAACGACACGCCATCACGTCGCTATGGTCGCCAAAGATGGAGAGAGCATGAGTCGCTACGGCACGTGCCGTCACATGAAAGACGGCGGGGGTCAGCTCGCCCGCGATTTTGAACATATTGGGAATCATCAAAAGCAGCCCTTGGCTTGCCGTGAAGGTACTGGTCAGAGCGCCAGCCTGCAAAGAACCGTGGACGGCACCAGCCGCTCCCGCCTCGCTTTGCATTTCCACAACCTGAGGCACGACGCCAAAGATATTCTTAATTCCTTTTGCTGCCCATTCGTCCGCCAACTCACCCAGGGTGGAAGAAGGGGTAATCGGGTAAATCGCCATCACTTCGGAACATCGATGCGCGATATATGCGGCGGCTTCGTTACCGTCGAGTGTTACCAAACGTTTTGTCACAGTGAACTCTCCTCATATTAAGACTAAAACTATTATAACGTGTACATAATCATACACGCCTCATAATTATACAACAACATCCAAAATTTACAAGTGGGGGAGGCGCAACTTTCATCTTCCCCTTCCCATCTTCCAATTCCCATTCCCCCCGCACCAGTTTTGCCCCCTCTTGCATACTCGTGCTAATTGTGGTATAATGAGCCCTTAATATTGTCTGAAGTATTCATTTTTTCGGGAACCGTATTAAATTATCGTCATGCTAAAAATACTCCACAAACGCGAGGTCGCTCCGCGCATTCATGAAATGGTTATCGAAGCTCCGGACATTGCCGCGAAGGCGCAGCCGGGTCATTTTGTCATCGCAATGGCGGATGAGGTTGGGGAGCGCATCCCTCTCACGATTGCGGATTACGACCGTGCGGCTGGCTCTGTCACGCTCGTTTTAATGACGGTTGGCGTCTCTTCGACAAAACTCTCGCGACTGAACGAAGGGGATTCCCTCTACGCGCTCATTGGTCCGTTGGGTCATCCTTCCGAAATGGGGAATTTTGGCTCCGTTATTCTCGTCGCGGGCGGCGTCGGGACGGCTCCCGTCTATCCCATTGCCAAAAAACTGCACGAGTTGGGCAACCACGTCACCGTGATTCAGGGCGCTCGAACGAAAGATATCCTCTTTTGGACGGAGAAAATGGCGGGTGCGTGCGACGAACACATTGTCGTGACGGACGACGGAACCGCAGGACGAAAGGCTCTCGTCACGGAACCGCTTAAGGAAATCCTCGAGGCGAAGGCTGCCGAGATCGGCTGCATTTGGATCATTGGCCCCGCTATCATGATGAAGTTCTGCGCGAAAACGACCGAACCGTTCGGCGTGAAGACGTTCGCGAGTCTCAACACGATCATGATCGACGGAACCGGGATGTGCGGCGGGTGCCGTTGTACGGTCGGAGGACAGACGAAATTCACTTGTTGCGACGGACCTGAGTTCGACGCCCATGCGATTGATTGGGACTCCGTGCTCAAGCGTCAGCAGATATATAAGTGCGAGGAAAAATGCGCCATGGATCGATACGTTGCGACGTGGCAGCAGGAACAATAATCCAGCAATTCAGCGGACATTAATACAAAGGCAAAAATACCAAAATACCAAAACGAACACGAACATGAAATCGATACAAAATATACAGCCGACGCGCACCCCGATGCGGGAGCAGGACCCTAAAGAGCGTGCGCATAATTTTAAGGAAGTCCCATTGGGATACTCGGAAGCGGAAGCGATTCAGGAGGCGTCTCGGTGTTTGAATTGCAAAAAACCGATGTGCGTGACGGGCTGTCCCGTGAATGTGAATATCCCGGAGTTCGTCTCGCTCATTGAGCAAGGTGAGTTCGCGGCGGCGGCGCGTGCAATCAAGAAAACAAGCGCTCTGCCTGCGGTCTGCGGACGCGTTTGCCCTCAGGAGAGTCAGTGCGAGGCGAAGTGCGTCTTGGGGCGCAAGCTGGAGCCGGTCGCCATCGGACGCCTTGAGCGTTTCGCGGCGGATTATGAGCGTGAGCACAATTTGGTCGAGATTCCTCCCAAGGCGCCTCCCACGGGGAAAAAGGTTGCCGTGATCGGTTCCGGTCCCGCAGGTCTCACGGTGGCAGGCGATTTGATCCTCCTCGGGCACGAAGTCACCATTTTTGAGGCGTTCCACAAAGCGGGCGGCGTGCTCATGTATGGTATCCCGGAGTTTCGTCTCCCGAAGGAAATCGTTCAGAAAGAAATCCAGTATCTCTCCCAGCTTGGCGTGAAATTCGAGTTGAACCAGGTCGGTGGTCGATCGGTTGATGTTCGCGAATTGCTCTCCGAGCGAGGCTACGATGCGGTGTTCCTTGGTGTTGGTGCAGGTCTTCCCTCCTTCATGCGCATCCCGGGCACGGACTTGGGCGGTGTCTACTCCGCAAACGAGTACCTCACGCGCAGCAATTTGATGAAGGCGTATCTTTTCCCCGAATACGACACGCCGATCGTGCGTGGGAAGCACGTTTGCGTCGTTGGCGGCGGCAATGTGGCGATGGATGCTGCGCGAACCGCGCTGCGTCTCGGGGCGGAGACCGTCAAAATCGTCTATCGACGTTCCGAGGCGGAACTCCCGGCGCGTGCGGAGGAAGTTCATCATGCGAAAGAGGAAGGTGTGGAGTTCCAACTTCTCACCAATCCCACCGCGCTTCTCGGCGACGAAAATGGGATGCTGAGCGCAATGACGTGCGTCCGCATGGAGCTTGGCGAGCCGGATGCGTCGGGACGGCGTTCGCCCGTTGAGATTCCGGGGTCGGAATTCACGTTTGAGACCGATTTGGTCATTTTTGCAGTCGGTACGGGTGCGAATCCGATCATCACCAACTCGGTGGAGGGTTTGGAACTCAATCGTCGAGGGTATATTGTCGCGGACGAAAACGGTCGCACGTCGATTCCTGGTGTGTGGGCTGGAGGCGACATCGTGACGGGAGCCGCCACCGTGATCCAAGCAATGGGTGCGGGTCGCAAAGCCGCAAAGGATATCAATGAATATCTTTCCTCCAAGTAGGAAAACGAGGGCGCAAGATGGACGTCGAAAATTATACCATTGAGGAACGACCCAACGGGGTGCTTCTTGTGCGCGTTCATTCGGTGGACTCGGACGGGAAGCCGCTACCCGACGCGGTTTTTACGTTTCGCCCCAACGATCCGCAGTATGAAATTTGGCTCAAACGACACACGGAGTGCAAGTCGAAGGGATCGGCATGGCGTTAAACGAATTGCAACGCGCGCCGGAGTTTCGAGTGGCTGAGTGGTAGAGTTGTGAGTGGCAGAGAGGTCGTGCGGGGCGAGAACCCGTAAAAGTCCCTTTTCCTGCAATATTTCCCATTTTTTTTGCAAAATTCCCAATAAAATCGGGGTACCCAACTTGGTTTTTGGGGCGAAATGGAGTACAATGCGTTAAGTATAGGTACGTGAGGGGCGTTCCTGATTCCAATAATTCCTCAAACTGGAGATTGAAAAGTGAAAATCGTTAAACCCGCGCTATTTTTGGGATTCGCGCTGATTTGCTGCGTGGCGACTGGTGTCGTTTCGAGTTTGTTCGTGTCGAATTATCGATCGTCCGAGGCGCAGAATTTCCCCGCCGCGCTCCTTGCCAACACGAGCGACCGCTTAGATGGGTACCTCACCTGCACGGGCTACGTCGATGCAGGAGTTGAGGCCGTGTATGTCCTTGATTCCACAACGGGTATGCTTTCGGTGGGCGTCCTTTCGAAGCACCCCGCTGCACGTGGATTTCAAGCACGATATCAAGGCAACGTGCTCATGGACTTGGAAAAGGCAATCACGGTTTTGAATCGTCAGGCGACGGGTGGAAAGAAGTCTTCGTCCCGCTCAAAACGAGGCGTGACGGACATTCCGCAGGTTGCGTTGGCGATGCCGGCAGAGCCGAAATACATTATGTCGGTCGGCTCGCATGATATCACGTCCACTGGCAACACGCGGTTTGGCGCGTCTGCTTTGTACGTGACGGAAGTGAATACGGGTCTGATGTTCGTCTACATTTTGCCGTGGAATCCCACCGCGCACTCGAGCAACTCGCCAGTCGCCATGCCGATTTCGTACTACACGATCGAGCGATTCCTCGTGCCGATGGTTGTGGAAGAATCGGTGGACGAAGGGTAATATTTCTTGTGCCTCGGGCGGTGTGAGTGTTGCCTGAGGCTGTTTTTTGTTGAGTTTTTGTTTTTTTGACCACTTTTGTAGGGGGTTATCGTGAATTTAACGGATTCCAAATACAGTTCCTTTGCGCTCGTGAAAGAGATGCTCGAGACGCCAGAGATTATGCGTCGTTTTGATTGGAGCCAAACGCAGAATATTGCGAATGTCGTCAAGGAGACCGGTCGTTTGTTTTTCACGGGTGAAGGCTCTAGCCGAATCTTCCCCGCGAAGAATTTGATCTACACCGCGATGAAAATGGGGCTTCCCATTGCGTTCGGGACGGACGGCAGCTGGCAGAGCGCGGAGTATGATCTCACAAATTGGGCGGTCTTTGGTGCTTCCAACAGCGGGCAGACGAAAGAGGTCGTGTCGCTCTTCAGGGCGCTTGCCGAGAAGGGACACCAGAAGCGTTTTGCCATGACAGCGAACCACAATACCAAGTTGGAGGAAGCCGCGAACGAAACGATCGTCCTCTCGTGTGGCAAGGAAAACGCCGTTGCTGCCACGAAAAGCGTCGTCGAGCAGGGACTTGTTTATATGTCCGTCCTCCGCAATATCGTGGGGTGCCAAGCGTGCGACATGGACAAGGTGGCGGATGCAGCAGAGACGATTCTCAACATGGAGTATTGCCCCGAGATCATTTCGAAGGTCGTTGAGTCCCCGATTATCTACTTTGCGGGTCGAAACAACGGTGCGGCGGAAGAGTTGAGACTCAAGACGAACGAAATCACGCGCAAAAAGAGCGATTATCTCGAGGGAACGTATCTTCTTCATGGCATTGAGGAAGTGATGAATCCTGGCGAGACGATCGTTATTCTTGATCCGTTTGAGTCGGAATGCGCGAAGATCAAGGAACTTTTGGTCGACAAAATCGGCGTGAACGTCGTTGCGATTGCGGATCGCGAGACGATTTTCCCGACGGTCGTCATTCCGTCGGCGATTTGTCGATTTGCGCCGATGCTTCAACTCATGGCGGGTTGGAACTTGTTGGTTCAGACGGGCGTTGCGTTGGGGATCGATTTGGACAAGCCGACTCGCGCACGAAAGGTGGGGAACGAAATCGAATGATTTCTCGCCGTTTTGAGTGAAAATTCAGGGGCAGATCGCTTTTTTTGACGGCGGTCTGTCCTGCTGTTGCTCGCTTTCGGGACCTTCCTCGAGTTTTCGCCTCCTTCGTCTCCTTTTCCCCTGGCAGCAGCGCCTGTTGGGTTGTGCGGGATTCGTCTTTTGTGTCGCCTGCACTCATCGCACACACAGGTTACTTCGCGTTAGAAAGTGAGAATCCAATGAAGAGAGTTTTTTTCGTGCGCATCTTGAATTGTGCCATTCTCGCGGCAGTTTTGTGCGTTGGTTTGTTCCTTCACGCGCGAGTTTCTGCGGTGGAGATTGTCTTGGACGACGGGCGTGCGTATATTGGTCGCGAGGGAATGCTCCCCAAATTTGGCGACATTCAGGCGTATGCCGACATGAACGCGCAGATGGTTCCCATGTCGATTGTGTTTATCGACGACGATTTGCGACGCACTTATGTTCCGAAGAGGCGTGTTGTCGATGTTCCGATGAGGGAAGAGGCGAACATTTTACCCGAAAAATTCAACCTCCGCCAGCAAATCTCGGGCAAGGGTGGCGCCGTGCGCAATATGGGGTTGATACTCAAAGCTGAGCCGTTCGATCAATTTGGGAGACGAACGATTCAGGTCGCGACGACTTCCGGTCCTCTCGAATTGGTGCAATGCATCACGGAGCTTGCGCCACAATGGACGCGCCTCGAGTGCACGAAATACGTGTGGGACATGCGCATTGCCACGTCTTCCATTTCGTCGGAGGAACTTTTGCCAATCCTTCGCCATCAATCGCTGCGCTTGTGCAAGGGGGACGAGACGGAGGCGGCGTTGAAAATCGCGAGATTCTTCATTCAGGGCGAGAGGTACGACATGGCGGCGTACGAATTGAATCGCATCTTGCAGACTGCCGCGCCGGAGAAACGGGCGGAGTTGGAGGCGGCGCTCTCTCCCACATTCATGCGCGTCAGGCAGCTTGCGGCGCAGAGGGCGCTTGCGGAGTTGGTGCTGCGCGAGGAAAATGGTCAATTCGTGCTCGTTCGGCGTATGTTGGAGAATTTCCCAAGTGACGAAGTCGCCGGAGAAACGCTCCAAAAAGTGCGCGACATGCTCGACGCGCACGCGCAGCGAGAAAAGAGAATCGAAACATTAATCGAGCAGATTCAGATCGTGTGGAAGTCCCTTAAGGAGGAGGATATTCGCGCGGCGCTCAAGCCGGTACTTGTCGAAATCCTCGAAAACGTGAACGAAAACACGATCGCTCGCATGGAGGCGTTTGAGAATATCATGGACGTCTCGGGCATTCCGGCGGAGGAAAAAGCGGCGCTTGTCGTCACGTGTTGGCTCATGGGGAGTCGCCGTGCCTCGGATCGAATCACGCAAGCGGTCTCCGCCGTGAAAACGAGGGCGCTCATTTGCGAGTACATGGAGGCGCAGAGCGAGTTGAGTCGCGAGACGATTTTCGAAAGGTTTCGCTCCGAGGAGGCTGCCCGGGTGGAGACCGTGGCGGCGATAATTGCGCACATGAAACCGCCCGTCCCGCTCAAAAAAGAACACTGGCTCGGAAAGGACGGCTTCTTCAAACTCCAAACCGAGTCGTCCATTGATCAGGTGCCGGTCGATTATTGGGTGCAGGTGCCGCTCGAGTACGACCCGCATCGGCTTTATCCCGTGATCGTTTGTCTCAATGGGATGATGGACTCGCCTGAGAAGGAACTCGAGTGGTGGACGGGGGGATTCAACCCAAAGGGCTTCCGATATGGTCAGGCGGGGCGGCATGGGTATATCATCATTGCTCCTCAGTGGCAAAAGAATGGGCAGAGGGAATACGAATATTCCGCGCGTGAGCACGCCGCAGTCTTGAACGCGCTGCACGATGCGTCGCGATATTTCGCTATCGACACCGATCGGGTCTTTCTCTCGGGGCATTTCGAGGGGGGCGATGCCGCGTGGGATATTGGCTTGGCGCACCCCGATTTGTGGGCGGGGGTCGTCCTCTTCTCGTGTCGGGCGAAAAAGTATGCCGTCTCGTATTGGCAAAACGCGCAGTTGCTCCCGATTTATTATATTTGTGGAGAATTGGACAACTCCATCCTTGGGGAAAATTCCGGCTCCCTCTCCCAATATATGGTGCGCGCGTTTGATGCCACGTGCGTCGAGTTTCTCGGGCGAGGGCGTGAGCCGTTTTTTGACGAGGTGCATCGCATTTTCGACTGGATGAAACGCAAAAAAAGAAATTTCTACCCCGAGAAATTCCAAGTCCGCACGCTTCGACAGTGCGACAATTTCTTCTGGTGGGTGGAGTTGGACGATATCCCGGAGAATAATTTGGTCGCTGCGCACGAATTCCCACCGCGCAACATGCCCACAGGGAAAATAATCGCGGAGTTGATTCCAAAGGCGAACACGCTCAAACTTTCGTCGATAAAGGCGCGCGTTTCGCTTTGGATGGGTCCCGGGATGCTGGATTATAACGCGCCGATCAACGTGCTTGTCAATGGGAAAAACATCGCGCCTCGAGAGGGATTGCGTCCGAGTCTGCGCGTGCTCCTCGAGGATGTTCGACGGCGTGGGGATCGGCAAAATCCGTTCTGGCTCAAAATTCAGGCGGATTTGAGGCGCGCAAAATAAGCGACGTCGATAGAGTCCGTCGTTGGAATTGATCTGCGGAAAAGTGAAATTTTGTTCCAAGGTGTACAAAGGGATGTGTCGATGAAAATTTGCAAATTTTGGCCGGGATTGGAGTATCTCCGCAGATTCGGATCGATAGCGGCGTGGGTGGTCGCGATGATTTACGCCTTTTTCGCCTCGGGAATCATTCTCACGACCTTGTTTTGGACGGAAGTGGCTGCGGATTCGTCCCAAACGATTCTCCTCGTCCTTTTTGCGGCAGTGTGGCTCCTTGGCGTCGTCGCGTCACACCGATGCGAAAAGGTGCGCGAGGAGTACGAACGCAAACACAGACAGGAGGCGTTGGCGGACGACACTCTCCCTCTCGCGCAAACGGCATATTTGCGTCGCAATTTTTACGAGGCGGAGCGTCTTTTGCGCGCGCGATTGGATCGTTTTTCGGACGACGTCCAGTCCCGACTTCTTCTCGTCTCGGTTTTGTATCGTCAGCAACGCATCGAGGACGCCAAGCAACAAATCGCGCTTCTCGAGCAGAATTCGACTTTAGGAGCGTGGCGTCTTGAGGTTTATCGAGAAAAGCAGCTTCTCTACAGCGAGGAGCCAGCTTAAGACACAAAAAAAGCGCAAAATCGGCAAAATTTCCGCCCCTGCCGCTTGACTTTTGCGTGAATTTTGGTTATGATGGAGTGAAGGCGGAGTTCGTGTTCCGCCACTTTTGAGTTTTTTTATGGTTCCGAGCCTCGTTTCGTCGATCGTTCGCTTTGGTGCAGCGCGCCGTGGCGTGGTTCGTCACGAAAATCAGAATCATAAAGTGCTATAATAAATATGGAGATAAAAAATGAATCGACGAGATTTCCTTCACACCGCCGCCGCAGCGACCGTTGTTGGTGCCGCATCTTTCACCTTGCCCACGCAGGTTTGTGCTGAGACGCCCCAGTGGAAAACGAAGCTCCTCAAGGCGCTCATTTGTGGAGAGCCGTCTGAGCAAGTCCTCACGAATTGGAAGGCGCTAGGATTTCATGGCGCGGAAACGACTGCGTGGTCGGTCGGGTTTGAGAAAGCCGAGAAAGCGAGAATCATGGCGGATCGCGTTGGAATGCAGATCCACTCCGTGATGCGTGCGTGGACGAATTTCAATAACCCCAACTCCCTCCAGGGCGACATCGACAGCGTCGTGACGGCGCTTGAGTCCGCCAAGGGATATGGAGCCAACGCGATTCTTCTCGTCCCTTGCCGCACGGGTGGGACGATGCCTCAGCCGCACGAGTTCCGCATTGAGTTTGATCCCGACACACTCATGGTTTCCAAAGTCGCGGACGGAGACAACTCGCGCTACGCTGCCTATATTGAGGCGCAAAACTATGCCACGAAAGTAAGCATCGAGGCACTCAAGGGACTCATCCCCGCTGCCGAGAAGAATGGCGTCGTTATTGGTATTGAGAACGTGTGGAACAATCTGTGGATTACGCCGGATTTCTTTGCCGCATTCGTGAAATATTTCCGCTCGCCGTGGATTCAGGGCTATTTCGACATTGGCAATCACGTCAAATATGCGAAGCCCGAGGAGTATATTTATGCGTTGGGCAAGGATATCATCAAGATGCACGTGAAGGATTTCCGTTTGAACGAGAAGCAGCCCGGCACCGGTAATTTCTGTGAAATACGCGCCGGAAGCGTCAATTGGCCCGTCGTGCGAAAGGCAATTGAGGACGTCGGCTACAATGGTTTCATGACGATTGAGGGCGGTGGCGATCCGAACGACAAGAAAAGCGCTGACCTCGATTTGATTATCGCAGGGAAATAATTTTTCGCATCGAAAAAAACGAAACACCGCGCGATCCTTCTCGGGAACGTGCGGTGTTTGCTTTGCGTCGTGCAAGTTTCAACTCTCGCCTGCGCGGGAGACTTCGCACATCGGCTTGAGACGGAGACAGACACGACAAGGATACTGGTGTGGATACAGTGACACAAATTACTCCCCTCCCCCTTTTAATTTGAGTGAAAAATGGTATAATCAGGCTTTCGTTGGTTGTTTTGGTACCATTACACGTTCGAAAATTTCATGGAAGAGTAGATTCTATGCGAATTTTCAACGAGCCGAGCGCTGTTGGAGCTGCGCTTCTCGACTCAGAGGGTGTTATGAGTGCTGGAATTTTGAAGTACGATAAGTAAGTTTTATAGGAGACAGGACACGTGGGAACGAAGCAGTCAGGAAAAGGGCGTCGCAAGATCGGTCGTAAAAAGAGAAAGATGCGCTCGCGAATCCGCCATCGCAAGTAGTTGTGATGCTCCTCGTCGAAATTTCCGATTCCGCCTGCCGTCGGAAGCTCTCGCACCACGGCTCGCAGAACGTCGCGCAAAACGGGAATTTTAAAGTACGATGAGTATAGCGAACAAAATAATCATTGGTAGACTGCACACTGGTTTTTAAGTGAAAGAGTCGAAGTATGTCTCCTCGTCCCAGCGCTATTAACGTAAGTCTTCAAAAGAAAAAGATTAATATCGTTGGCGCGAAAGTACATAATTTAAAGAACGTTTCTGTGGGTATCCCACGAAACCGGCTCGTCGTTATCACGGGACCCAGCGGCTCCGGGAAAAGCTCTCTTGCGTTCGACACCCTCTATGCCGAGGGGCAGAGGCAATATATCGAGAGTCTTTCCGTCTATTCTAGACAATTCTTCCACCAATTGGAGTGCCCCGAGGTCGATCGGATCGAGGGGCTGCAACCTACTATCTCCATCGACCAGCACGTCGGCGTGAGCAATCCGCGCAGCACGGTTGGTACAATGACGGAGATATACGATTATTTGCGCCTCCTCTTCGCTCGTCTTGGCACCGCCTCTTGCCCAAAATGTGGCAGGGCGATTCAGCCTTTGTTGCCCGAGCAGATTGTGGAGACTCTCATGTCCCTCCCCGAGGGAACGAGACTGATGCTTATCGCTCCCATTGTGAAAAAAAGGCGGGGGAATTGCCTCGATGTCTTTGAGCTTATTCGTCGCGCGGGGTACGTGCGTGCCAGGGTTGATGGCGTTATTCTTGAGTTGGACAATGCGCAGGCGTTGGATGCCACCAAGCCCCATACCGTTGAGGCAATTGTGGATCGAATCGTCGTGCGCGAGGCGTCTCGTGGAAGGCTGGTTGAATCTGTCAATCTCGGGTTGCGTCATGGTGGGGGGCAGATTATCGCCACCATTGAGCACGTCGGCTCTGCGGGCTGCGTTTGGCGAGACCGTGCCTTCAGCATCAAAAATGCGTGTCCCATTTGCAATATAAAGTTCGACGCGCTTGAGCCGAGGATGTTTAGTTTCAACAGTCCGTACGGCATCTGTGCGACTTGCGAGGGGTTTGGACATCTCGAAAAATTCGACCCGGACTTGGTTCTCACGGACAAATCACTCTCCTTGGCGTCTGGAGCGGTTGGCATTTGGAAATCTGTTTCTGAGGCGACGCTCAAACGTTTTCGCTCGCAGCTTTCGCCTTGCCTTGCGGTCTTGGGTATTCGGTGGAACACGCCGTTGGATCGCCTTGATGAACGTCAGGTCGACTTTTTGCTCTACGGATCGCAAAGCGACATGTTTGATTTAGAGGAGTATCTCAACCAAGTCTCGGCAATCCGCTCCGCAAGTTCCATTTCGCTCGACAAAGAGAGTCAACCTTCTGGAGTGGGCGCGTCTTCATCCCACTCTAATGTTTCGTCTTCTTTATCCTCTGTTTCCTCATCCTCCGGGGTGGGAGCCTCGAAAGCGCTCAAGGGAGCGTTCAAATCCTCCGTTTTGCGGGAGGATGACGAGGTGCAGGCGATTGCGCCACGAGCGTTTGTGGACGATGACGAGGAGCGCGCTGGTTCTTCGAGCGTGGTGAAAAATCGCAAGCCGGGGGACGAGAAGAAAGCCTCGCGAAAAAAGGCGGAAATCGAGTCCATTTTGGAGTCCGAGCCGGCCGCCAATGGCGAGGATTCTGCGATCGATTTCTCGGCAGACATGCGCAAGGCGAAGGATGACTCTTCAATTTCGTTCGGGGTCGGAAGTCTCACGGATTTAGCTGCAAAAACTTCTCTTTCGAGGAAACTCCCCAAAATCGGAGACAAGGTGAGAGGCATTTTCGACATTCTCAACGAGGAATATCAACACGGATCGTCGATTGCGTTTCGTTCCATTTTGGATTCGTGTCGAGGTCGGATCGTCTGCCCAGCGTGCGGCGGGTCGAGGCTGCGCGCCGAGGCGTTGAATGTTCGGATTGGCAACTCGAATCGTACGGACTTCATGCACGCGCGCACGATTAGCGAGATATCTTCCATGAGTGTCGCGGAGGTGTTGAACTTTTTCGAACACCTTGAGTTTGACGAAGAGGATGAGTTTCCGATTGCGGAGCCGATTGTGTCCCAAATCTTGCCGCGGCTTCAGTTTTTGGAGCAAGTGGGGCTTGGTTATTTGACGCTCAACCGCAGTGCCGACACGCTCTCTGGCGGCGAATTTCAACGCGTTCGTCTCGCTGGCGGTCTCGGCTCGGGTCTCGTTGGGGTTTGCTACATTCTTGACGAGCCTTCGATTGGTCTGCATCCGCGCGACAATCAGCGTTTGATTGACACTCTTCGGCAACTTCAGCGGATGGACAACACCGTGTTGGTTGTGGAGCACGACGAGGCGATCATGCGCCAATCGGACTGGATCATCGATGTGGGACCCGGCGCGGGCGAGCACGGAGGGACGATTGTTGCGGAGGGGACGCCGGAGAGCATCCAAAATCACCCACGTTCTCTTACGGGGCAATATCTTCGCGAGCGTTCGAGATACGCTTTGCGTCGCAAGCGGCGTCCCGTGAATTCTCGCACGAAGTACGTCTCGATAGAGGGCGTGAGCACGAACAACCTGCAAGACGTGACGGCGGATTTCCCACTCAACCATTTCGTGTGCGTCACGGGAGTGAGTGGATCAGGGAAAAGTTCTCTCGTGAATGAGACACTCGCGCCGGCACTTATTCGTCGTTTGGGTGGCGTCTCCGCCAAGCCGGGACCATATGAGGGGCTGCGTGGCGCTCATCGTATTGGGAAGGTGATTCTCGTGAATCAAGCCCCGATCGGCAGAACCCCACGGAGCAACCCAGCGACGTATATGGGTATTTTCGACGAAATCCGCAAGGTCTACGCTGGGACGCGCGAGGCGAAGCTGCGTGGGTACAAGACCGGGCGATTCAGCTTCAACGTTCGTGGCGGGCGTTGCGAGCATTGCCAAGGGCAGGGTGTGCAAAAGATCGAGATGAATTTCTTGCCCGATATTTATGTCGCGTGTCCGGAGTGCGAGGGGAAGCGATTTAATTCTCAGACGTTGGAGATCAAATACAAGGGAAAATCGATTGCCGACATTTTGAAGATGAAAGTCGACGAGGCGGCAGAGTTTTTTGCCAATTTCCCCGCGATCAAGCGTCCGCTCGACAGTTTGATGTCCGTCGGGCTTGGCTATTTGGAGTTGGGGCAGCCCTCCACCACGCTGAGCGGCGGGGAGGCGCAACGCATTAAACTCGCGGCGGAGCTGAATCGAACCAATGCGAAGGACACGCTCTACATTTTGGACGAACCCACGACAGGGCTGCATTTTGCGGACGTTGAGCGCCTCCTCAATGTGCTGCACGATTTGGTGGATCGGGGAAACTCTGTGATCGTGATCGAGCACAATTTGGACGTCATTGCGTCGGCGGATTGGATTATCGACTTGGGACCTGAGGGTGGGTCGGCTGGTGGATTTATCGTCACTTCGGGCGCGCCCGACGACGTGATTCAGGTCGAAGAAAGCCGAACGGGGAACTTTTTGCGCGAGTATATCAAGTCCGCCAATAAGTAGTTTCTCACGCGCATTTTTCTCTTTTTGCCAAAAATTTTTTCGTGGTTGTAGATTTTTCCGCAGCATTGCGTTCTTAAGAATAGGGCAACAGTGCTCTATAAAAACATTTTTTCAAGGAGATTTCTTATGAAACGGTTTGCGATTTTGGTTGGGATGGCTTTGGTCTTGGCGTCGTTTGGTTTTGGCAATTGTAACGTTGTTCGTGCGGAGTCTGGAGGGGTGAGAGCCGAAGGCATGAAAGACGGTCTGAAAGACGGCTTGAAGAAAGGACTCAAAAAAGGTCTGAAGGAAGGCACTAAGGACGGAATGAAAAGCGGTACCAAAGGTGGCTTGAAAGACGGTGCCAAAGACGGTATGAAGAGCGGCATGAAAGATGGCACCAAAAGTGGCATGAAGAGTGGTTCAAAAGGCGGTGGGAAAAAAGGCGGCGGAAAGAAGGGCGGATCCAAAGGTGGAGGAAAGGGACGCTAATTTTTTCTTAAACTCGCACAAGGCAACCTCCAAAGCATCTCTCGGACTGGTCTATGCTTGTCTCGACTTGGCTCGCGCTCGTCCGGGAGGGCTTTTTGGCATGGTGTGATTTTTTGTCGCGTAGGTGGGCTTGTTTTTTCGCCGTCCATATGCTATAATGCTCTTGGTCTCCGTTGTACTTATCGTCCTTTAAAATTCCCGTTTTGCGCGACGCTTTGCGTGCTGTGGTGCGTAGGTCCGACGGCGGACGAAACGAGAAATTTCAACGCGAAGTATTATAAACTTCAGGGGTGGGCGCTCCAAACTTCAGGGAGAAACGAAACACGAGGTTAGGAAAAATGCAGAACCAAGAGAATAATTGGGCGGACTCCTTCATGAAGTACCAAGATCGGCTGACGATCCTTGCGGCGCGGAATTTGCCCCCCATTTTGCGCCGACGTTTCTCGGTAGAGGATGTGGTTCAGGAGACGCTCATGGCGGCGTGCGCCCGGATCGATTTCTTCGAAAACTGCCCAGAAGTCCCGGTCTATATAAAACTTCGCACGATTTTGTTCCAAACCATTGCGGATTACGAACGAAAAAACCTACAGTGTCAAAAACGCGACGCGTTCAAGGAGCAGAATTTGGAGACGAACCAGACGTCGGCGGAGGCTCAGTGGGAGCGTTTTGCCGACTCCATCACGTCCCCACTTTCTCGGCTCGCCCGTGAAGATCGACACGAAATGCTGCGGAATATCCTCGATTCATTGCCGGAGAACGATCGACAAATCCTCACCCTGCGCCATTTTGACGATATGTCCAATCGCGAGTGTGCCGAGGCGTTAGGCATTGAGCCGAAGGCCGCAAGCATCCGATACGTGCGCGCGTTGCAACGATTAAAAGAGAAACTCATCGAATATAGCGAGTTCCGACCATGAATACTTCGTCCGATTTTGAGGAGTTGGTTGAGCGCTTTTTGGAGGAGTGCCGAGGCGAAAATGCTCCTGACGTGGAAGATTTTATTGCCAAGCACCCCCAGCACGCGGCGGCGCTGCGCGAGTTGCTGCCGCTCGTCGTTGAGATGGAGGGGCTACGAAATTGCAAAATTCACGAAGAATCGCCCGAGGATGCGGCAGATTCGGACTCGCCATTCTCCAAGCGTTCCTCTCTCGAAAGGCTTAGGAATACGTCGCAAATTCCCTCTCTCCCTAATTCGGATTATCAACTTTTGAGGAAAATTGGCAACGGCGGAATGGGTGTCGTCTTTGAAGCCCGGCAGCGTTCCCTCGATCGGAAAGTCGCCGTCAAAATCCTCTCCCCACTTCTTGTGCCGGACGCTCGGCAGCGCCAGCAATTTGAGCAGGAGGCGAGGGTCATTGCCATGCTGCATCATCCGAATATCGTCAAAGTGATTAGTGCTGGGAGCGAGGCGGGGTATTGCTATTATGCGATGGAACTCATTGAGGGAAAAGGGTTGAATGAGTGCGAGTTCGAGAGTTTGCGCGACCTCGCAAAGGTCGGACTCCAAGCCGCGCGAGCGTTGGCGTACGCCCACAGTTGCAAGGTGCTTCATCGCGACATCAAGCCCGCCAATATGCTTCTCGACGCGAATCACGAGTTGAGGGTGAGCGATTTTGGTATCGCCTGCGTCCTCTCTGATGAACACGATTTGGTGGAGAGATCCGGCTCCCAATGTGGGACGCTGCGCTACATGGCTCCCGAGCGGCTGACGAGCGGCGTTAATTCTTTCGCCACCGACCAATATTCGCTCGGCATCTCGCTATACGAACTCGCGATTCGCTCCCCAGTCCTTTCAACCACCAACCCACGGGAACTCATCAGCCAAATTTGCGAGGGGAAAATTCCGCCACTCGAGTGCCACGACCCGGACTTCTCGGCAATCATCAACAAGAGCATCAGCGTGCGTCCCGAGGATCGCTACGCGAGCATGGACGAATTGGCGGAAGATTTGCAACATTTTTTGAATCACGAGCCGATAATTGCCGTTGCCGTGTCGCCATTTCGTCGGTTGAAGTTGTGGATTCGTCGGAAGCCACTTGTGGCGGCGTTGAGTGCCGTGTCGATACTTTGCGCCATTGCGTTTGTTGCCGCGTTGATAATTGGTCTTCTTCGGACGGGGATTGCGTTGGAGCTTGCGAAGAAAAACGCTTTCGTTGCAGACGTGGCGCTCACGAACGTTTTTGAGCACATTGAAACGCAGATTCCTTCCCAAAGTGGCACCCAGCTTCTCGAGAAACTCATACCTTATTATCAGTACATCGCCTCGTCGCGGAACCTGCCGCCGTCGCGCGTTGCGGACGCTCTTGAGATAATCGGCGCGTATGCGCTTCGTGCGGGAGATTTTCCACTCGCGGAGAAAGTCTTTCGAGACCTCGCCACGCTTCGTCCAACTCCTCTCCTCCAAAATCAGCTTTCCGAAGCGCTGCGTCGTCAGGGAAAGAAGGACGAGGCGGACGCACTCTCGCGTGAGATTGTGGAGCGGTATGCGGATTCGAAAGATCCTGCCGCGCGTTTCGAAGCCGTTCGCGCTCTCCTCGCTCTCTCGGCTGGCGACAAAACCTTGAGCGAAAGAACCTTGAGTGACGAGGAGGCACCCGAAAGTCCCGAACTTAAGCAAGCGTTTCAAATAATACACTCGCTTCTCAAGACAGATCCGAAGAATCCCGAGTATCGCTTCCAATACGCCCTCCTTCTTGGTGCGAATCCTCGATTATTTCGCTCGGCACGAATCGCGGGGGTGGAGCCGAACGCAATCGCGCTCCTCAACGAGCTTGCGGAGGAGTATCCCAATCGCCCAGATTATGGGCTTGCGCTTATCGACATAATGCATCGAAAGCTTCGTTCTTCGCAACGCGTTCGAAGTCGAGACCAAGAGGCGCTTGTGGTCGCAATGAGCATGTCCGATCGACTTTTAGGGCGCTTCCCGAACACACCAGAAGTCGTCTCGTCTGTCGTTCGGTTTCGCGAGGCGTACATTGGCGTGCTGCGCAAAACACGCTCTCAAACGGAGTCGCGCCGCGAGACGGAACGCTTGCTCGGCACGTTGGAACTCTTGCACCACAATACAGAGGCTCCCGAGAGCGTGCAGGAGTGTTTGCTTCGCCTTCAACTCCAACGGCTCGAGATGGCGGTCCGCGACCGTCGAACCCAAGATTGCGCGCGTTTGTCCGACGAGATTAGGGATACGCTCGAAAAATACCACGGTCCCTCTCGGGAAGAATTTCTCCAGCGCCTCGAGAGTTTGCAATAGAGTCTTTTTTTCGGAGTGTGGGAGAAAAGACCAGCACATCAGCGTGCTTGCAAAAGACGACCAATCCCGAGCGAAGGGCAATATTCCGCGCGAATGTTGCCGGGAAAAATTCGCACGCCGCGTGACGTCGTGAGGGTGGCGAGAAGTTCGTTCCACTCTCGAAACCCCATGCTTTGCTCGGGAAATTGCAAGCGCTTCCACAAAAGACGAATCATTTCGATCTTCAAAAAATCGGACTCGTCCCCCTCTAATTTCCCCCACTCGAGTTGTGCCTCGATGGAATTTTCGTCTTGCGCGAGTTTTGCGCACAAATTCAAGCGCGCGTTGCATTCCGCCTCGATAAACTTTTGCGCCTCTGCCGCTTGCGCACCCAGCCGACAAAGAGCCTCCCGGAGTGAGGGGTTGTACTCCTGCTCCAAACGCGGGATAAGGTCGCACCTCAAGCGATTCCGCGTGAGACGAACGTCCGAATTGCTCGAATCCGTCCGAAACGCAATCTTTTTCTCTTGAAGGTACTCGAGAATATCGACTCTGCTGCACTTCAACAAAGGACGAATAATCACGACGGAAGATTGGAGGCGCCGCTGCGGGGCGATTCCGCACAAGCCGAGCAAGCCTGAGCCGCGAAGAATCCGGTGCAAAATAGTTTCCGCCTGGTCGTCCGCATTGTGGGCGAGGGCGATGTATCTCGCGCCAAAGTGGAGAGCCGTCCTCTCAAGAAACGCGTAGCGAGCATTTCGCGCGTCGTCTTCAAGTCCGTCGGAAGTGCGTTCAATTTCGAGACGCTCCGAAAAAAAGGGGAGAGAGCGTTCTTCGCATAAATTTCGCACAAAGCGTTCATCCTCGTCGGACTCCTCGCCACGGAGCTGATGATTCGCGTGCGCAACGGCGAGTCGGGCTGGGCGCTCAGGAGCGTTTTTCCAAAAGTCGTGAAAAAGCGCGAGCATCGCCACGCTGTCCGCGCCCCCCGAAACACCAAGGAGTAGGGAGTGCTCCCTCCAACGAAGAAGCGGGTTTTGCGTAAATTTGCCTTCCAAGGTGAGAGCCATTTTTCCCCTGCCGATCGATAATCATTTCAAATTGCTCAACATCTTTTCGAGTCTTTTGGACGAAACCGGGACGGACGTCCCCAATTTTTGGGCGAAAAGCGAGATGCGATATTCCTCAAGCAGCCATCGAAACTCATCAAGCTCTTCCGACTCCACGCCACGGAGGAGAAAATCCTGACGCAGCGCCTCATACTCGCGCCAAAAATCGTTTAGTTCCGCAATGTGCGTTGTCCCACGCGTGAGCGCGCTCTGGAGACCATTGTTGCTCGTGAGAATATTCTGCACGCGGATTTCGATCCCCTGAAGGTAGCGCGAAAAATGACGCAGCCGTCCCCATGGCGTCGTGAGCAAAAAATGAGGCGGCATCAGGCGCGAAATCTGCCGATCCAAATCATCGACAACCGGTTGCAAGCGCTCGTTTTTCGCCCTTCGGGGAGTCGCTTGAGTGTTTTCTTCAGACGCTCTCTTTTGCACCCTCGAAACTTCCATTGCGTTGCGCGACAAGCCAAAATGCAGCCCCTGCGCTAATTTCGCCGCCGCATTCTCTCCTGCCGACGTGCAGAGAGAATTTATCGCGCGAGTTGCCGAGGCGTACGACTTCCAAAAAAGACGCATAGGGTCGCCAATTTCTTGGACGATAATGCGGATTCGATCTTTTCCCTGCTTAAATATTCGCGCGAATTCCTTCTCGTTTCGTGGGACGGAGTCGAGGAGGGACTTCATGTCGTCCAGCCCCGGAAGTCCCGCAGGGTCGAGAGCGAGGTGGGCCAAAAGGTCGCCGAGCGCTTCGCTCAAGGGACGCCCGGTCGATTGCGTGAAGGCTGCCGCCTGCGCCCGCATTTCGTGGTAGCCGGGGAGCCATTCCGCCTGTTGGAGAAGCTCTTTTGCGACGCCGAGTCGAAATAGCCGCGTGACGCCCTGACGAATTCCCGACTCCGCCTGCGTTTGCGACGCCGCAAGACGCACTCCCACGGACGATCCTTCGTCGTGCAGTGTGGGGAAAGCGGAGATTTTCCCTGCCCGGGAGAACGCATCAACGCTCGTGGCTTCAATCTCCGTATGAATCGGCAACTCGCCAAACGCCCACGACGTGAAGCCTCCTCGATTCCACGAGGTGTCGTCGATGGAGGCAAATTTCTCCGCCGCCTTCGTCCCCACGCAACGAAGAACCTCCGTATAATCCCGACTTTCGACGATCAAATTCCCCTTCGAGTCCGACACGCGGACGTTCATTTGGAGCGCGAGAGGGATTTTTTCCACGTCGAAATCCGTTTCACGAATGAATTCTCCCGCAAGTCGCGTCAATTCTGCCGCCAGGATGGTGTAGAAATTCCCAACGCCAAAATCGAGCGTCGCACACACGCGCCGTGCCGTGTCGGGCGCCGGGATGAGTTTGCGACGCAAATCACGCGGAAGCGACTTGATGAGACACGCGACACGCTCCTCGAGCAAGCCCGGAATTCCCCACTCCAACTGGCGCGGATTGAGTTGATGAATCGTCTCGAGCGTTGCGCAAATCGTGACGCCATCCTGCTCGCTCCCCGGCTCAAATCGATACTCCAGAGGAAACGCGTACCCCGTCGAAATTGGCGGCGAGATTGGCGGCGTGAGCGTGCGCGACGTGGACACCCCTTTGAGTGTTGATTCGTGCGTCGAATCCGATTCTACCAAAGGTGCGGCATCTGTCGGAGTTTGCGTCGGACGCTTTTTTTTCGGCTTTTGCAGCGGTTCGATTTTTTGCCCAAAAAGTTTCATCTCGCGTTGGGGCAGCCTCTCGTCTCGCGCCTCGTCTCGCTCGACGTGGGGCTTTTCGCTCCTCTTTTGCGCTTGCGTCTCCTTCTTCAACGGCTTGGCGGGGAGAAAAAACTCTCCTGAGAACGTGTTGGGGAATTGCGCCTTGAACGCGTCGTCGGGCGTCTCGTCGACTAAATCCGACTCGTGCATTTTGAGCGCTTCTAATGTTTTTAGCCCCGTCTCGTCGTTTGCGTCGAGAGCCTGCCCACTTTCGAGCGCCCGAAGCCACTTTTCCATCGTCGTGTTGTCCACGACTTCAAGCGGAATCCGCGCGTCATAAAACTCGTACATTTTCCAAACGCCAGGGAGATAATCGTATCGCCGAAGTTTTGCCTGAATTTGCTCCAAGTCGTGCCATAAATTGCGATTGTGTTGATAAAAATCGGCGTTCGAAGTCCAATTTCCCTCGACCAAACCAGCTTGAATGAACATTTCGCGCGCCTTTGTGGGATCGACCTTTGCGTAGGGGACGCGACGTTTGGGGACAAGAACCAACCCAAAGAGCGAAACTTTCTCATAAACCATAGCGCAATTGTACTGTTTCGACCAATGCGGCTCGCTATACGTCCTTGTGACCAAATGCTGCGCCAATTCCTCCGCCCACAAGGGTTCAATAATCGCCAAGGCGCGCAAGAAACGCTTGGAAGTCTCGACCATTTCCGCAGCCATCACCCAATCTGGCGCGGATTTTTTCTCCTTCGGCGTCTCGTCTTTTTGGGGTAGCACGAACGAAATATCGTCCGCTGGCGTTGAATCTCCCGAGGTTGGATTTCCGTGTGCGTCGAGGTTTCGTCCCCAAAAACGCCGCCCAGCCTTTGCGCGACGCAGCATCTGGCGCGCCTCTTCTTTTTGCGCGTTGAGCCGGGGGTCGTTGATGCCAAGCGGGTTGGTGTTCGAGGTGCGTTTGAGGATTCCGCTCCCGGGCCAAAGGTAGCTTTTTCCCCCTCCGCCCACGGAATATTCTCCAGGAGTCGAGGGGTTTTTGTGCCCCAAGTTGGAGAGAAGCCCGCTCAACAACGCACGATGAAGCGCGGCGTAATGCTTGTTTTCGACGGACGAATCGTACAGCGCCCCGACACGAGATTCCGCACGCGGCGCGTCTTTCGTCTCTTCTTCACGACTCAAAAGCGTGGCGGGGAGTTTCTCCTCTCGAAGTATCTCTTGCACCAACTCGCGGAGTTGATGATAAACATCGACCCACTCGCGCATTCGGTTCCACGAAATGAAATTTTGCCGACACGCTTTCATCAACTGGTTTCTCGACAGTTTTTTCTCCAAATCGCGATAAAAACTCCACAATTTGAGGAGCGAAACGAAATCGGACGTTGCGTCAAGAAATTTTTCGTGTGCCGCGTCTGCCGCGCCGAGCTTCTCGATCGGGCGCTCACGCGGGTCGCGAATTTCAAGAGCCGAGGCGATAATCAACACCTCCAAAAGGGGATTCGTTTTGGAGTCCTTTTGCGCCTCATCGATTGCCGCCAGAACCATGCGTCCGATGCGCGGATCGACGGGGAGGCGCGCGAGTTTCGCACCCAATGGCGTCAATTCCCCCTCCGACGTCGGCGTCGTGAGTGCCTGAAGCTCAAAGAGCGTTTTATACCCATCGCGAATCGCCGCCATTTTGGGCGCGTCCAAAAAGGGGAACGATTCAATCCGCCCAAGGCGCAACATTTTCGTCTGAAGAATCACGGATGCCAAATTCGTCCGCTGAATCTCCGGCTGCGTGTATGCTTCGCGATGATTATAATCCTCCTCGGAGTACAATCGGACGCAAATCCCGGCACCAATTCGACCGCAGCGTCCCTTGCGTTGGTCGGCCGAAGCGCGCGAAACAGGCTCGATCGGGAGTCTCTGCGTTTTGGATCGTGCCGAGTATCGGCTGATGCGTGCCGTGCCGGAGTCGATGACGAATCGAATACCCGGAACCGTCACGGAAGATTCCGCCACGTTGGTCGCGATCACGATTCGACGTTTGTTCGACGTTGGGTTAAATATTTTTTGTTGGTCTGCCGCAGGGAGACGCGCGTAGAGTGGGAGAATTTCGACGCTCTCACGCGAAAAAGGGAGTTTTTGCCGACGTTCCGCCTCGCCATGGAGGAGTTTCGCAAGCTCATGAATATCCCTCTCGGTCGGCATAAAGACGAGCATATCCCCCCGTCCCTCGTCGGCAAGCATTTCGATGGCGTTGATCGTCGCCTGATGCACGTCGCCATCCCGAATGACTCGCGTTTCACGCCGTCGATCCCGTTTTTTCTCGCTGTTCCACAACGATTCCTCGTCGAGATATTCCTCATCATCTCCCTCGTCGTCGAGAATCGGCGCGTACACGACGTCCACCGGATACGTTCGCCCCTCCACCTGAATAATGGGGACCGATCGGGTCGGCGTCTCGAAATGTGCCGCGAAACGCTCTGCGTCGATGGTGGCGGACGTGATAATCAATTTGAGATCCGGTCGCTTGTCGACAAGACGCCGCGCAACGCCAATGAGAAAATCAATATTGAGAGAACGCTCGTGCGCCTCGTCGATGATGAGAACTTCATAACGATTGAGAAGACGATCCCCCTGCGTCTCGGCAAGGAGAATGCCGTCCGTCATTAATTTCACACAGGTTTCGTTGGACGTGTGGTCGCTAAAACGAATTTTGTACCCAACCAACTTCTCGGGCGGGATGAGCGCGACGTCTTCATTCTCCTTGGCTGGTGGGAGCTGCTTCCCCTCCGCAAGCTCGCGCGCAAGTCGATTTGCAATAGAAATCGCGGCAATTCGCCTCGGCTGCGTGTGTCCAATGAGTTTTCGCACACCGAATCCCAACTCGAGGCAGATTTTGGGGAGTTGAGTCGATTTCCCCGAGCCAGTCTCGCCGCAAAGGACGATCACTTGGTGCTTCTGAATCGCCTCAGCAATTTCGTTTCGCCTTGCCGAGACGGGGAGATTCTCATCGAAGACCATCGCGGGGATGCTCAACTTCCTCTGGAGCTCGGCAGCGCGAAGCTGAGCGACTTTGTCTTTTTTGTCGTCTTTTTTCACAAAACGACGCGAGGACTGGCGCTGAGCGTCGCGTTCCTCGCGTGGAGTCTCTTTTTTCATTCGAAATCAATCTTGTCGATTTATCACATCGATCAACCACAAATCCCGGCGGAGATTATTCTTCAGACGTCGCGCTCTCCATGGAGATTCCGCGCCCGAGGCGTTTTCTCATGCCGCCCGAGGTGCGATTCGCCTCGATCATGTTGATCGAATCGGAGGAGTACGCGAGCAAATGTTCGCGAATTTGATCCTGCTCAACCGGAGTGCCCAAATGATCCACAGCGTCCGCCACGCCCTCAAGAACGGAACGCTTCACGCCCTGACGAATCCAATCGAAAAAATTCATGTTTATCCCTCTTTCTTCCTTGATATCGAGTTTTGATATTCTGCGGTTGTCCCAAACCACAGCCCCTATTGTAGCATAAAAAATTTTTTTGTAAAGAGCGAGTGGGGGAGAATTGGCAAGTTTCGACCAAATTCATCACAAAATGGTGAAATTTTAACGCGAAGTATTATAAAATAGGCAAAAAAGGATGTTTTGATCCGCCTGAGCCGAGAACGAAGCGCAGCGTAGTTCCGGATGAAGCACCGAGGGATTCTCCCTTCCGTCCGGAAGTACGGGCTACACCCTTCGTTCTCGGTTCCTTAGAATCTCGAACGCAAACTTTTTTTGAGGGCACCCTGCCGAGGAAAAAATTTTGCCACCTCCCCTATTTTTCGGGTAGGATTGGGTGTATAATGGAAAAAAAGGTTGTCGTATTGAAGTTTCATTGAACTTCCACGCTTCTTTTTGACGTATTAATAGGACGGCTCGGCGTGCGCGGGGCGCGGATTTTTATCGTTTTTCACCGGATTTATTATTGTTCCCGTTGAAATTTCCGCCTTGAGTCGGACTTCGGAGCGACTCACTACGGCTCGCACGTTTTTGTGAAAACTGGAATTCATTTTGAGTGCCAGTGTACGTTGAATCACTATACACCGATATTTTGAGGACGCATTTATGGCGGAAATCGTTGTTGAAACCAGAAATTTAACTAAAATCTATCGCGATTTTTGGGGGAGGCGCAAAGTCCACGCGCTCAAGTCGCTCGATTTGCAAATTAATCGCGGCGAAATCTTCGGTCTCCTTGGTCCCAACGGCTCCGGGAAAACGACCACCATCAAACTCCTCTTGGGGCTGCTCTTCCAAAGCGAGGGCGAGGCGCTCATCTTCGGAAAGGAAGCTGTCGACGTCCGTCGAAACGAGAGGATTGGGTATCTCCCCGAAGAATCCTACTTGTATAAATTTCTCAACGCCGAGGAGATTTTGGATTTTTATGGTCGTCTCTTCAACATCCCCGCTGCCGTGAGAAGGCAGAGAATTTACGATCTCATCGAAATGGTCGGGCTGTCGTGGGCGAAAAAACGGCAGTTGAAAGAGTACTCCAAGGGTATGACGCGCCGAATCGGTCTCGCTCAGGCGCTTATTAATGACCCCGAGTTGGTGATTCTCGACGAACCAACCTCTGGCTTGGACCCCATTGGCACGCGCGAAATGAAGGATTTGATCCTCGACCTCAAGCGTCAGGGCAAAACGGTTCTCATGTGCAGCCACCTGCTGGCGGACGTCCAGGATGTTTGCGACAGAATCGGGATTCTCTTCCAAGGCGAGTTGAAAGAAATTGGTCGAGTCGACACACTTTTGAAGGTCCGCGACGAGACGCAATTTCTCACTTCCGCGCTCTCGGAGGAAGCGATTGCGGAGGTGCGTGCCGTGGTCGAAAAGCATGGTGGCGTTGTGAAGTCCGTCGGAAACGCGATGACGTCTCTCGAAGACTTGTTCCTCAAGATTGTCGAGGAGAGCAAGGAGCATCCCGGCAGACGTGCCCATGGAGGTGACGCGAATGGTCGTTGAACAAAATTATCCTGCGTTCCTCGAGTGGTTCCCCTGGGCGTTTATTTCGTGGCTCACGCTCCTTGCGATTCTCTTTCTTGGTCTCGCTTTTGTCGGGTTTTTATTCTCCGGCTTGAGGCTTGGACCGAAAAAGGCGTTCCTCCTTATCCTTCAAATTTGCAAGCAGGTTGCGGCAGATGTCGTCTTCGTCTCGCCACGGAGGATTGGTGCGCTCGCGACGCTCACGTTCAAGGAAGCGGTGCGCAAGAAAATTGTCGTCGGATTTATCATCTTTATCCTCATCATTCTCTTCGCGGGAATGTTCCTCGACCCCACCAGTCCGCGTCCCGCACAGCTTTATATGGGCTTCATCTTCAATGCCACCGGGTATTTGACGATTCTGCTCATTTTGCTCTTGGCGGCGTTCAGTTTGCCAAGCGACTTGCAGAAAAAGACGATTCATACGATCGTCACGAAGCCCGTCCGAACGTCGGAGGTGATTTTGGGACGCATCGTGGGTTTCGTCTTATTGGGAACGGCGTTGCTCCTTCCGATGGGAGTGATTAGCTACGTGTTTGTCGTCCGGAGTCAGTCACACACACACGTTTTGTCGCTCGAGGAGCTTCAAACCATCCCGGGCAATTATGCCGACGGCGTCTCCGCGCCGCTCCAAGGGAAGACTTCCCTCGCGCGCAATCATCAGCACGAAGTCTACATCCCGCCGGGAGGCGATTCCGTCCAGGTTTCGCCGAAAAACGAGCACACCCATTCCGCCACCGTCTACACGGATGCGGACGGGCGCAAGCGTTATCGTCTCGGTCCGCCAGAGGACATGTTTGCGGCGCGTGTCGTTCAATACGGGGCGCTCAATTATCTCGACCAGCGCGGAGTGCAGACGGACAAAGGGATTAATGTGGGGGACGAGTGGGAATATCGAAGTTTTATTGCTGGCGCGACCGAAGCGGCTTTTATTTGGCAGTTCGAGGACGTGACGCCCGAAAGATTCCCTGATGGTCTGCCGATCGAGATGGTTCTGGAGGTTTTTCGTACGCACAAGGGGGAAATCTCCCGTCGAGTGCTGGGCGCGATTTTCGTGAGGAATCCGGAGACCGGTCTGACGCTTCAGGTCGAAACGTATGAGTCCCAAGAGAATGAAGTCGCGGCGTTCAAAATCCCTCGCAACATTGATTTGAGCGCAGGGAATGAGGATCGGCAGACTGCCCTCCGCGCGAAGGTGGTGCCGGTCCGGCTTCCTGGTCGTGAGAAGGAGACGCAGGTGTATCCTCCCGAGAATCAGTGCGATTTTGCGGGTGAGGGGAAGGTTCAATTCGACCTTTTTGAGGATTTTGTCGCGCCGGAGTCCGTCCGTTGGGCGGAGGATGGGCGGAGTGTCACTCGAAAAAATACGATCGAAATCTGGGTGCGCTGCCTCGAGAGAGGGCAATATTTCGGCGCGGCACAGAAAGATATGTATATCCGCAGCAGCGACGCCTCGTTCGCGTGGAATTTCGTCAAAGGATACCTCGGCATCTGGCTCCAAATGACGATTGTGGCGGTTTATGGCGTGATGTTCAGCACGTTTTTGAGCACGCCCGTCACGATTCTCGCGACGCTCGTCATTATCCTCGGTGGGTATTTTCACCACTTCCTCAACTCGCTCGGGATGGGGACGCTCCTTGGCGGCGGACCTTTTGAGGCGGCAATTCGGGTCTTCACTCAAGAGAATCTCACAATTGAGTTGGACATGAATACCGCAGAAATTTATATCTCCCGAATGATCGACTCCGTATTTCAAGGTGTCGTTTGGGTTATCGCCCATTTGATTCCTGATTTTGGGAAATTCGATTGTTCTGGATTTGTTTCGCAGGGGTTCAACATCCCCTTCAGTGTCACGTTGGTCAATTTCGCCACGGTATTGGGTTTTGCGATTCCGATCTACATCGTCGCGACGCTTTTAATGAAGATGCGAGAAATTGAGCGTTAGTTTTGGTACCTTACCCTTTGGGTCGCACGTTTTTAGGGTGTTGGAATCAAACAGGGCCATCATGAAATTTCACATGGAGACGAACGTATGTCATTCATAAAAAATAACGCAGTGTACCTTCTTTTCGCGTGTGCGGCGGTCGTCGTTTTTTTCGGCGCGATTATTGAGGGGCAGGAAAATATGCGTTGGGGAAACACCTACAGCACCACCATCGAGTCCTTCGACAAGGGAATCCAAGAAATTCCCATCATCTGTGGGGATTGGATAGGAGATGACGAAACGGAACAGCGAGGCATTGAGAACGAATATATCCGTGCAGAGGCTGGGGCGGAAGGCTCCTTGGCGCGACAGTACCAAGAGGATGCGAATCGACAAAAGGTCGAGATGAACATCATTTGCGGATACTCGCGCAAAGTTGCCATCCACACCCCTACGCGTTGCTACGTCGGCAGTGGCTACAACGTCGAGGGAAAAGTGACTTTTGTCCAAGTCCCGTACAAAGTCGCAAAGACTGCGCCGGACGGTACCGTTTCGACGGAGAGTCGCATTGCGCACTTTCGTACTGCCCTTTTCGTGAGAGGTAGCGAGTATCGAAGGGTTTATTGGGCGTGGAAAACAACGGAGCCTGAGTGGGTTTCTCCTTGGTTTCCACGCTTCACGTGGCGCTCGGCTACCCCGCTATGCAAATTGTATTTGAGCGAGGTCATTCGACCAAACGAAGACGTTCCTTTCGAAAAAACTGCTGTGTTCGATTTCGCAAAAGCGGTGTTGCCTGAGATTGAGCCGTTGCTCGATGGCAAGTTCGGGTTGGATCAACCCGTTTCTTCAGAGAAAACGACCACGCAAGCGGCTCCGGCTTCTTCGACTCCAAAAGTGAACCCGCCGGCAGAGATACCGTTGGAGTTGCCCGCTTTGGAGGGGGAATCCTCGCTGCCAGGTCTATAATCAATAGTTTTTTTAATTTTTTGACTTTTTTCCCGCTTCCTTCCTTCGCGAGGGAATGCGGGTTGCAGGTGGAGTATGTCGATAATTCGGTGGGCTGCGGTTGTCGCGTTGGTTTTTATCCTCGGCGCGTCTTACGATTTTTCTCTGGGAAACGAAAAGGGAGACGGATTCGCTCTGAGTCACGACCCGGAAAAATACGGCATCTTTCTCCCCGCGCGCAAGGTGGAAGGGTCCATGCCCACTTCGGATGTGGTGCTTCATGGGGACTTCCTTTTCGCCGTCGGGTACAATAATATCACGATCTACGACGTTTCGGAACCCACGCAGCCCAAGGAACTCTCGCGCCTCTATGGGATTGGCGAGGGGCGGCAGATTGCCGTGTATAAAGATCATCTCTATGCGACCGCGCGAACGGGTGGGATGTACGTCGTGGACATTTCGAACCCAGAGCTTCCTCGTCTCGTGGCTCACTACGACACGATGGAACTCGCGACCGGTATCTGCTGCGTCGACGATGTGGCATACATCTCCCAACGACAATTCGGAACGGAGTTCGTCGATATCTCCAACCCCTCCGACCCGCTGCATCTCGGCTTTGTCGTCTCGGGAGAGGCGCAGTCGGTTGATTGTCTCAACGGGATTCTTTACGCGGGAGATTGGGGCATGTCGGAACTCTCAGTGATGGACGTTCGGAACCCGAAAAACCCCTGCATCGTCGGCTCGGCAAAACTCGACGGTCTCGGCGACGGTGTTTATGTGCGAGACTCGATCTGCTACGCCGCCACGGGACCAAAGAGGCTCAAGGACGTCCCTGCCGTGGGGCATGGTCTCGACATTTTCTGCGTCGCGAATCCGAAAGCGCCCGAATTGCTCGGTCGGATCAAATTTCCCCCTCAAGTGATCCACACCGTCCCAGACTTCTGGTCCGTCTCGGTAGATGAGGAGAAGATGGCGTATGTTGCCGACACGTATAATGGAGTCTTTTGTGTCGACGTCTCCGACCCGCAAAAACCCGTCTCCGTGGCGCACTCGGTTCTCCCTGTGTTCGAAAAAACGGGCAATCCCGACCCGGTCGGCGCAGTGGAACCAGGCGTGGGGGTGCTTTATGTGGCAGGGTATCAAAATGGTGTGTATGTCGTTGAGGCATCCGACGTCGCGCGTCCCCTCTCATCGCGTCGCAAAGGTCCCAAACTGGAGGAGCCAGTGCGACAGAGCGTTGTTTTGAGTGAGAAGGTTCGAAACGACTTTTTCGTTCTCCCAACGCGTGGGCAGGCGCTGGCTGCCGCCTGGTGGAAGGAGAATCTCATTTGGGTCGCAGCAGGAACCGACGGATTGTGGCTGGTCGAAGTGGGCGACAACGTGCCGATTGTTCGAAAAATCTACCCTACTCATGGGTTTGTGTACGATGTTTGTGTACACGAGAACCGGCTTTATGTTGCCGAGGGAATCAAAGGTGTCGGCATCTATCGAGTTTGGGGGGATGGTGAGCGGAAAATTGGGGGACGTTGGGAGAGCGGGCAGCCGGTGCGTCAAATTGCGCTCCCGGTGCCGAATCGGTTCCTCGTGACGAAAGAGGGGAATTCGAGGTTGAATTTCTTGGACATTTCCGAGCCGACGACGCCGAGGTTGTGTTTTTTCGACCAGATTCGAGGTGGCATCTTGTACGGGCGCGACTTGGTGAGTGGCGTCTCGCCGAGTGGGCGTCTCGTTTGCGTGGCGCAGAAAAATGGCTTGCTTTGGTACGATTTCTCGGGAGAGACGCCGGAGCGAAAGGTCGTTTCTTTTCCCGGAGAGGTTTCTTTCGCGGACGGCGCGTGTTGGATGGGCGATCGGCTCCTCTATTTTCGTAGAAATTCCGTTTATTTGTGCGAAGAGGGAGAGGCGCGCGCGTTGGACGAGGTGCCGAGGGTGCAGATTCCGCACCTTGCGGGCTTCGGCAAGGCGACGGCGTGTGGCAACGTGGTTTGTTTCACCAACCGAAGATTGGGGAAGATTCTCTTCTTTGATTTTTCCAACGAGAACGCTCCACAACTTTTGAGGGAATACTCGCTCCCCGGGCACCCTGAATTGGCGATTTGGGTGGGAAATCGTGTCGTCATTCCTTGTGGGCACGCAGGACTTTTGATTGGGAAAACTCCGTGCGAATATCCGCGATAGCCACGCTGAGGGAATTCGAGTGGATTGTGCGCATTTGCCCAAAAAAATCGCACAATCCCCCCAACCAAAGCGTCGCAGCCGTTGTGCGCCATGTCGGCGTAGATATTCCGCCAATCCTTGCCATACTTCCGATACGCGTTGGAAGATGAAAAATCGTAGGTTTTCTGAATGTTCCGCTTCTCGTATACTCGTTCTCCTTTAAAATTGCGTTTTTCGCAACGTTTTGCGAGCCGTGGTGCGTAGCTCCGACGGCGGACGGAACCGGAAATTTCAACGCGAAGTATTATAGAAAACCATTTTTTCATAGGATTCCTTTCAAAATTATACTGCATCTCAAAGTCCGTATTCAGCGGATGCAGACTCGACCGACAAACGATCGGCAAACGACTAAAACGTTCTGCTGAAACATTACGAAAACGTCGAAATTTCAACGGAACGTGTGCCATTATACCATAACCAAAATCGGTTGTCAAGTAAAAATGCGTGGAGGCGAAATTGTCTGAAAATCTAAGAATACGTATTCAGTCGTCCTTAAAAAAGCCGGTATTTACCTTGGAAGTAAATAGGGGAGAAAAAATGGTCTGCAAAACGGATTTAACGGACGCTTAATGGGAATTGATTGAGTCGATTTTCAGGACTCAAACAGGAATAAATCTGGTAAAACACAGCAAGCGGGATTTGGTCAACGCGGTGCTTTACCTCGTAAAAATGGGGTGTCAGTGGAGGATGTTGCCGCACGATTTTTCGAATTATGTAACGGCATGGTCGTTTTATCGTCATGCCGTAAAGTCGGGAAAATGGGAGCAGGCGATGGTGTTGCTGGGCGAAATTCCACGTTAATCTACGGGATTATCTACTCACAAAGTACGAAAACAACCTCGGCTTCCGAGAATCGGGGGTACGACGTTCCAGTTGGGGTTGGTGAGGGAGTAGATTTTGTCGAGACCGATGTGACGGCAGATGAGGTCGTCGATGTAACAGAGCCTCCAAACATAGTGGGTTGTTGGTTGTGCGTCCACAACTTCTTGTATGCATTGCCAGTTTTTGTTGTAATAATACTCACGCGTTTCGGTGGGGGTAGTTTTGAGGATGCGGCGGTTGAGACCGTCGTAAGTGTAGGTGGCTATTGGGGTTACGTCTGAGGAGGTGACGCGAACGAGACGGTTCCACGTGTCAGGCTGAGGACGAAACCGGGAATCCGCATCGGCACACGTCCGGTACGTATCAATCGCAGAAATATTGTTGTGAATTATCGGAGATTCTTGAAAATACTCTTCATGTGGGTCAAAGTATTCATAAAAAGTCGTTAAAATTTCCTTTAATTCCTCATTTCCTGTTTCTATGGCATAGTAATACAGCGGTCCGTAGAGTTCTCCCTCACTAAAATCCAAACCCACGCTCAATGAACCTGGGTACAAAGGGCACGTTGCAACCAAGTTTCCCTTCAAAAAAAATAATGACAGATTGGGGGAATAGGGGACGATTGTCTTTCCTTCAGGTCCCATAAAAATGGTTTTCTTTCGAGAAAGATTTGGGTGACGCATATTTTTCTGATCCAAAAAAACAACAAGTGTTGTATAATTTTTGTCCAGAAACGCACTGCTTTGACCATCATCAAACATCAGGGTCGGTTTCCATTTAGGAATCAGATCACCATGACCTCCATTCAAACTGCCCGCGAAAGGAGGTGCAGGAAGTGGATTTTCGGCAACCTGAATACGCATCCAATGCACGAACCCTCCGAAACTCACGCAGGCTATCAATAAGGCAAATCCTGTCGGTAGAATTCCTTGGTATTCGCAGGTAAGATATCGAAAAAGAGGGAGAAAAAGCCTCTTTATGAGAATTCGGAGGAGAAACAACCCTATAATGAACATCGACACAGAGACAAATATTCCGCCATAAGGATATATTATTCTCGCAAGTATGATGGGAAGAGCGATCGCCCCTAAGATGAGGATGGCCCAAATCCCGGCAAACCAATGATAATAACACGCAGGATACCCCACCCCCGAATTGGTATACTCCAGGATCATCAGGATCGCCCAAAAACAGAGAAAAGTTTTTATAAAATTTATAGTACTTTTTGTATAATGAAACATCATCATACCTCACTATTTAACCATGATATTTGATTACTTGGCAACCATCCCTCAAATCCCAATAAAGTCGCCCACACACCAGCGATTCCAATTAAGTCTTGCCCGGCGTATCCGCCGAAATTGCCAGCGTAGGAGTGGTTGCATTGCACAGACCGTGTGTCTATATGGGCATCCATAGCAAAGGAAAAATCACCATTCCATCCCGCATCCAGCCAAGCGAGTCGACCGTCAGTTCCGGTACCAAAAGATCGACGAGGCGGCAAAGAGTCCAAAGCTTCGAAGTTCCGATAAAAGAGTAACCCGTTTCGCGATAGAACCTCGTAAGTCCTGTCCCAATTGATTTATTGGCGCAATAATAGTGAGAACATTCTTTTAACAATATACTACTTCTCCTAAAATTCCCGCAAAAGTCACACTGACTTTTCGACGATGAAACCAGTATACCACACTTTGCAAATGGAGTCAATGTCGGAAGATGGAAAATTATCGATTATCAGAAAAAAATTGAACGAATTGTGCCGCGCGCACAAAAAAGCGAAGGAAAAATGGCTGGCGGACAGAATCAAAGCCGTTTTTCTTGTCGGGACTGGTCGGACTGTCGACGGCGTAGCGGGGGTTCTGATGATGGACGAAAAAACCGTCCGTAAGCATTTTCAAACATGGGAATCAGGAGGT